>JAZLCC010000123.1:0-7701 GCA_045614065.1 Eubacteriales bacterium
AATACGGATTGACGATATCAAGGTCGGCAATCGTGACCCGCTTTCCCTCTTTTGCAAGGGCGAGCGCGTAATTTACGGCTATGTTCGTCTTTCCGCTGCCGTAGTGACCTGCAAAAAGCGTAAGTCTTTTCGTTTCCATATTCATTTCTTCTGTTATACGTTTAACATAAACCAAAGTTTACATTAAAGCTGTTTTCTGATAATTTTTCCGCTTACGGTTTTAGGCAAGCTCTCATGGAATTCTACTATTCTCGGATACTTATAAGGAGCTGTACGAGACTTAACGTAATTTTGAATTTCCTTCTTAAGCTCATCGCTGCCCTCATAGCCGTTAACGAGAACTATGCTTGCTTTAACTACCTGACCGCGAATTTCATCGGGTGCTGCGGAAACTCCGCACTCAAGAACGTACGGAAGCTCCATAATAACGTTCTCTATCTCGAACGGTCCGATTCTATATCCCGAAGACTTAATAACGTCATCTGCACGACCGACGTACCAAAGGAATCCATCCTCATCACGCCATGCGAGGTCGCCCGTGTGATAATATCCATCTCTCCAGGTTTCTGCAGTAATTTCGGGGCTTCCCTCATACGCATAAGCAAGACCGCAAGGAAGACCGTTAGAAATATTGATGCAGATTTCTCCGCTCTCACCGTCTCCAACCTCTTCGCCCTCAGCGCTGATAAGATGAACGTCATAAAGCGGAACAGGCTTACCCATAGAGCCTATCTTATGGCTTCCACCTGCGAGGTTACCTATAATAAGCGTACTCTCGGACTGACCGAAGCCTTCCATTATCTTAAGACCCGTGTGATTCTCGAACTGACGGAATACCTCGGGATTAAGTGCCTCACCGGCAGTAGATGCATGCTCTATGGTCGAAAGGTCAAAGCGGGAAAGGTCCTGCTTGATAAGCATTCTATACATAGTAGGCGGTGCGCAGAAGGTTGTGATATTGTATTTCTTAAAGAGCGGAAGTATCTTCTCTGCATCAAAGCGGTCAAAGTCATACACGAAGGTTGCCGCCTCGCAGAGCCACTGACCAAAGAGCTTACCCCACATTGCCTTTGCCCAACCCGTATCGGATATGGTAAAGTGCAATCCCTCGGGATTTACCTGATGCCAATACTTCGCGGTAATAAAATGTCCAAGAGGATATTTATTGTTATGAGCCGCTATCTTCGGATAGCCCGAGGTTCCCGAAGTAAAGAACATAAGCATAGGATCGCTTCCGCAAGGAGAATCCTCTGCACGCTCAAAGTGGCTGCTGAATATGCTGTATTCCTCATCAAAGTCGTGCCAGCCCTCGCGAGAGCCGCCAACCATTATCTTATGCTCCAAAACCGAGCACTTTGCGGCAGCTGCGTCAACCGCATTTGAAACCTCTCCGTCTGCAGTACAAAGTATAGCCTTTACGTTACCTGCGTTAAATCTATACTCAAAATCCTTTTCAAGGAGCTGGTTGGGAGCGGGGATAGCAATTGCTCCGAGTTTTATGAGTGCAAGCATCGAGAACCAGAACTGATAATGACGCTTTAACACAAGCATTACGCGGTCTCCGCGCTTAATGCCCATAGACTTGAAGTAGTTCGCCGCTCTTGCGGATTCCTTTCTCATATCGTTAAAAGTAAATCTGCGCTCAACGCCGTCGCCGCTTATGTGAAGCATAGCAAGCTTTTCGGGCTTACGCTTTCCAAGCTCGTCAACAACGTCGAATGCGAAGTTGAACTTTTCTTCATTTTTAAAGTCTATCTTTGTAAGAATTCCATTCTCCTCGGTGGGGATAATGAAATCCTGATATATTCTGTTTTGAGTATCCTCGCCGCGGCGCTTGGTTGCAACCGATACGGCGGCACCCTGCTCGCCCTCTCTTGCGGCTTGATTGCGAAGAACTATTGCATAGAAGGTACAATCCTCTCCACCCACAGCAATCATTCCGTGAGGTGTTCCCGAATCGTAGTATATACTATCGCCTGCGTTAAGTATCTCGGTATGATCTCCGATTTGAATCTTCATCTTACCCGTCAAAACTATGTCGCATTCCTGACCCTCGTGGGTAACGAGCTCTATCTTCTCATTCTCTGCTCCCTCGTGATAATTCATCTCCATAAAGAGCGGAAGAGCTATACGGTTGCGGAATCCCGATGCAAGGCTATATCCGACCATATGGTGAGCCTCTTCTATTTTCTGTCCCTCGCCACGTCTTGTAAGAGCGTAGGATCTAAGCTTCGGGCTCTTACCCTCAAGAATATCTCCCATATCTACGCCGAAAATAAGAGCGCAGTGGTAAAGGAACGCTACGCTAAGGGTCTTTGTTCCCGCCTCGCACGCCTCATATTCACTTTCGCTTATTCCCATTCGTGTTGCCATATCGGAAACGGTAAGGCCCGTAACCAAACGAAGCTCACGAACACGATCGGCTATTTGCTTCAGTTTATATTCCATCGTATCCATAATTTTTTATATGCCACCTTTATATTATTTCAAATTTTAAACTATTAAAAAACAAAAAACGCCTCAAGGAAAATCCTGAGACGAGCATAAGACCCGCGGTACCACTCACTTTACGGAAAAGCCGCCACTTCGGACTCAAATAAGTCCTTTCCCTTAACGCGGGAAACGCAGAACCCTACATACTATTAAAGTCTTCGAATTCCGAACTCAGAAGTGATGGGTAGAATGGCTTTTTGCTATCAGCTCACACCAACCGCCGACTCTCTGAATGCTTATTGTGCCGTACCGTCTTCATCATAGTCTTTTCTTTATAAAGATATTTTAACATTTATTCAAGAAAAAGTCAAATCCTTTTTTCAAGAAATTATGCACAAACTTTTGCGAAAGTTGAAATATTTTTTATATATTACCACCAAATATATAATATTTTGATAAATCCCACTTGACAAAATATAAAAATAATGGTTAAATATATTCGTTGATATTAAAAATCTTACAAATAATTAAAGACAATGACGGAAACTTGCCTATATTTGAAAGCTCCAGAGAGTCGGCGGTTGGTGTGAGCCGATGCACAAGATACAGACAATCTCGTTCCCGAGTCGGTCTCGTAAACGCAAACGCAAGTAATGAGACACGGATGCCCCCGTTACAAGGCGCGGCCCTCACAGTATGGGGCTTTAAAGTGATTCCTTCTCTAAACTTTAGGAGTAATCAGGGTGGTACCGCGAATTCTATTCGTCCCTGAAGTCGCAACTCGGCTTCAGGGGCTTTTTTATTTATTTTTACTTTTTCACGTTTTTATTTGAAAGGAGATTTCAAAGCAATGAAAAAAATCGTAATAAGCGACGCAACTATGAAGCAAACCTCTGAAGATCTTCACCTCTCTTTTAAAGAGAAAATAGAGCTTGCTAAGCTTCTTGATAAGCTTGGCGTAGACTTTATTGAGCTTAACGGCATTAAGGATCTCAAAATAGATGCTCTACAAATAAAATCAATCGTTTCTGCGGTTAAGGATAGCCGTATTGCCGTTCCTGTAGAATTGGCAAACAAAGAAAATATAGAAAAGACCTGGGGAGCACTCAAGGACGCAAAAAATCCCCGTCTTCAGGTATGCGCGGCTACAAGCCCTGTGCAAATAGAATACCTCTTTCACAAAAAGCCCGAGGCAATGCTCGACGCTATCAAGCGCACGATAAGCGATTGCAAGGCTCTTTGCAACGACGTGGAATTTATTGCAGAGGACGCAACTCGCAGTGAGAGCACGTTTCTCACCGATGCTATAAACGCGGCTATCGAGGCGGGCGCTACCACCGTTACACTTTGCGACACCGCAGGAGCTATGCTTCCCTCCGAGTTTGCAAAATTCATAAGAGCGCAGTATGAAGCGACCCCCGCCCTTCGCAACGTAACTCTCGGCGTTCGTTGCTCTAACGATATTGCTATGGCTGACGCTTGCGCAATTATCGCCGTAGCAGAGGGTGCAGGACAGATAAGAGCAATTTCACACGCTCTTTTCGAGGCTTCTCTTCCCAACGTTGTTCGTATACTCACCGCAAAGTCCGACACGTTCGATGCAAGCATTGGTGTAAGAGCTACTCAAATGAGCAGAATCATATCACAGATAGATATGCTCTACAATACGGGCAAGAGCAACCGATTTGCTTCAAGCAGTGAGAATGAAAACGATGAGATCTTCCTCACCGCTCACGATACCGACGAGGCAATTGCATCGGCCACCGTAAAGCTCGGATACGATCTTTCCGAGGATGACGTTCAAAAGGTATGCGAGGCGTTCAAGCAGATTGCAAGCAAAAAGGAAAAGGTAAGCTTTAAGGAGCTCGATGCAATCGTAGCATCATCTGCTATGCAGGTTCCTCCCACATACGTGCTTGACACCTACGTAGTTACGTCAGGAAATACTATATCGGCAACAGCTCATATCAAGCTCATTAAAAACGGCAACACCGTTGAGGGTGTTTATATGGGTGACGGTCCTATCGATGCCGCTTTCCAAGCTATCGAGAAGATTACCGGATGCCACTACGAATTGGATGACTTCCAGCTTCAGGCAGTTACCGAGGGCCGTGAGGCTATGGGTCAGACCTTGGTTAAGCTCCGCGCAGGTGGCAAGGTTTACTCTGGAAGCGGTATTTCTACCGACATCGTAGGTGCAGGAATCAAGGCATATCTTTCCGCACTCAACAAAATCGTTTACGAGGAGGAAATGTAATGAAGCTCTCATTTTCCACAAGAGGCTGGCCTAATCTCTCTTTTGAAGAAATGCTTGACGTTGCCTCGGATATGGGGTTCTCGGGTGTTGAGGTATACAATCTCTCAAAGTTCAATCCAATGATGGAAAAGGACGGCCCGTTCCACAAGTACAATTTAGGCGCAACCGTTCGCTTGCTCAAGGATAGAGGAATTTCAATTCCCTGCTTTGACACCTCTATTGATATTTCATCCGATGAGACCGCCATTGCTACCCTTAAGGAGCTTATCGATATAGCTCACGGCGCAAAGGTTCCTTATATAGTTGTTTGCGCGCTTTCTGACAATGAAGATTTGGTTTATTCTTCGCTCAACGAGCTTCTCCCAATCGCAACCGAGAAGAACGTAAGCATTCTTATAAAGACAAGCGGAATCTATGCGAACACCGCAAGACTTCGCGCAATGCTTGATAGATTTGCAAGTGATAATCTTGCAGCTCTTTGGGACGTTTACCACCCCTATAGAGATAATCGTGAAACGGGTGATGATACTATTAAAAATCTCGGAGCTTACGTTTGCCACGTGCATATGAGAGACTCCGACGATGAAGGAAATTATCAGCTTATCGGCGAAGGCAGCATGCCTATCGATGACGTTATGAGAGCCCTCTCTTCGGTTAATTACGATGCTTTCATTTCGCTTGAATGGAAGCCCGATTGGCTTGATTACCTCAAGGATCCCGAAATAATCTTCCCCCACTTCGTAAACTTTATGTCTCGTTTCCATTCCACACGAGATATGAAAAAGAATCTTTACTTTAACCACGACGGCTCGGGTCAGTATATTTGGAAGAAGGACGAGCTTATCGATCTTACCTTCTCCGAGGTGCTTGACAGAGTGGCCGACGAATTCCCCGATCAATATTGCTTTAAGTATACCACTCTCGATTATACGAGAACCTATGCGGAATTCCACGAGGACGTAGACCGCTTTGCAAGAGCGCTCGTTTCTCTTGGAGTAAAGGCAGGCTCCAAGGTTGCTATTTGGGCAACCAACCTCCCCGCTTGGTATATAACGTTTTGGGCAACAACAAAGATCGGTGCTGTGCTTGTAACCGTTAATACCGCTTATAAAATTCACGAGGCAGAATATCTCCTTCGTCAGTCCGACACTCATACTCTCGTTATGATCGAGGATTGCTTGGATTCCAACTACAGGGAGATAATCAACACCCTCTGCCCCGAAATTAAGAGCACCGTTCCGGGCGAGCCCTTGCACGCAAAGAAGCTTCCCTTCCTCCGCAACGTTATTACGGTAGGATTTAAGCAGGAAGGCTGCCTTACCTTTGACGAAGCTATGGCAAGATACAAGCTTGTTAGCCGTGAGCAGGTTGCGAGAATGGCGGCGGCGGTTAAGCCGAGCGACGTATGCAATATGCAATACACCTCGGGCACTACGGGATTCCCTAAGGGCGTTATGCTCACGCACTACAACGTTGTTAACAACGGTAAGTGTATCGGAGACCGTATGGGACTTTCAACCGCAGACCGAATGATGATTCAGGTTCCTATGTTCCATTGCTTTGGTATGACGCTTTCTATGACGTCATCTATGACGCACGGTGCAACCATGTGTCCTATGCCCTATTTCTCGGCAAAATCCTCCTTGGCTTGCATAAATCAAGAGAAGATCACTTGCTTTAACGGCGTTCCCACAATGTTCATTGCGATGTTCAACCATCCTAACTACCGATCAACCGACTTTTCTCATATGAGAACGGGAATTATGGCGGGTGCGGGTTGTCCCCCCGATCTTATGAAGCGTGCGGCTGATCCTAACGAAATGAATATGACGGGTATCGTCAGCGTTTACGGTCAGACGGAATGCGCACCCGGAAACACTATGAGCTCTTGGACAGACTCGCTTGAGGTTCGTACCGAGACCGTTGGATATGCATTTCCCCACGTTAGATGCAAAATTATTGATCCCGAAACCGGCTTAGAGGTTGGTCCCGGAGTGAATGGAGAATTCTGCGCTAAGGGATACAACACAATGAAGGGCTATTACAAGATGCCTAATGCAACGAACGGAACTATTGACAGCGAGGGTTGGCTCCATTCGGGAGACCTTGCTTGCTATGACGAAGACGGAAACGTTAAGATCACGGGTCGTCTTAAGGATATGATCATTCGTGGCGGGGAGAACATCTACCCCAAGGAGATCGAAGAATTCATTTACACTCATCCTATGGTTAAGGACGTTCAGGTAATTGGCGTTCCCGATAAGAAATACGGTGAGGAAATAATGGCTTGTATTATTCTCAAGGAGTCTAATACCGTTACGGTTGCCGAAATGACGGATTTCATTAAGGCAAGCATGGCACGCCACAAGGTTCCCAAATACATCGAATTTGTAGATAGCTTCCCGATGAACGCCGCAGGCAAGATCCTCAAGTACAAAATGAGAGAGGATGCCGCAAAGCGTCTCGGTCTTGTTGGAGACGGCATTGATACCGCTTCTCCCGGAAAGCAGTAAAACACGATTCTAATAAAAAAACACCGATGAAAATTTCATCGGTGTTTTTTTGTATAACTCACTGCATCTTCTTTTTTGAAATATCGCATAATAATCAGCACAACCGCTATACCTATAATCGGAAAAAGCGCCGTTATGAGCATACCACATTTTAATCCTACCTGCTCTGCTGAAATATTCAAGGCGTTTCCTATATTAGCGGCAAAATCGGTTACCGATATTTTATCAACAACTATACCAAGCAATTGTGGCGATAGAGATGCTCCCAAATCTCCTCCCGATGCCATAAGAGCGAATGCCGCCACTCCCGCATTAGGAATTTTTTCTTCCATCATAATCAAAGTGCCCGGCCATAGCATAGACGTGCAAAATCCCGTCATTATACAAGCTGTAAAGGTTACCGCAACGTTTTGAGAAAGCCCGACAACAAGATAACAAATTGCCGCACCTATCATACTGATAAGCAAGGTGCGAGTTATATTTTTGCCAAATTTTGCA
>JAZLCC010000124.1:0-3721 GCA_045614065.1 Eubacteriales bacterium
GGCATCAAAGGATCAAATGTACAAGGCAGTCTCTATGACAATAAGAGATATGCTTTCGTCCAAGAGAAACGACTTTAAGCATGACGTTAATGCCGTAGGCGCAAAGCGCGTTTACTATATGTGCATGGAGTTCTTGCTTGGACGCTCTCTTAAGACCAACATTTGCAATTTAGGACTTGACAAGGAATACGGCGCAGCTCTTAAGGAATACGGCTTGGAGCTTGACGATCTTTATTCTTGCGAGCCTGATGCCGGACTTGGAAACGGAGGTCTTGGCAGACTTGCTGCTTGCTTTATGGATTCTCTCGCATCTCTTGATTATCCCGCAACAGGCTTCTCAATTTGCTACGAGTACGGCTTCTTTAAGCAGATGATCGTAAACGGAATGCAGGTTGAGCTTCCCGACGTTTGGTTGCCCGGAGGCGAGGTATGGCTCGTTCCGAGGACCGACCGTGTATATCAGGTAAAGCTTGGTGGACGTGTTCGCGAGGAGTGGAAGGAAGGACACCTTGAGGTTATTTACGAGGATGCAGAGTGTATAGAGGCAGTTCCTTACGATATGATGATTTCGGGCGGTGATAGTACGGCGGTAAGCCAGCTCCGCTTGTGGAAGGCAAGAGATATCAGAAACTTTAATATGAGTCTCTTCACACAGGGTCAGTATGCAAAGGCAGTAGAGGAGAGCACTAACGCAGAGACTATCTCGAAGGTTCTTTATCCTTCGGATAACCACGTTGAGGGTAAGCTCTTGCGTCTCTCTCAGCAGTATTTCATGGTATCTGCATCTTGCCAGAGCATCATTCGCGACCATATGGCTGTTTACGGCAGAATCGATAACCTTGCGGAGAAGGTTGCTATTCATATAAATGATACTCACCCCGCGCTTTGCATTCCTGAGCTTATGAGAATACTCGTTGACGAGTATTTCATGGATTGGGATAAGGCTTGGAAGATGGTTACCGAGATTTGCTCCTACACCAACCACACCGTAATGCCTGAGGCTCTCGAGACCTGGGGCGAGGATCTCTTCCGCTTGAGACTTCCCAGAATTTACGCTATCGTTAAGGAAATTAACGAGCGCTTCTGCCGCGAGGCTTGGAGCGTATTCCCCGGAAACTGGAATAAGATTTCTAAGATGAGCGTTATTGGCTACGGTCAGGTTCGTATGGCTAACCTCTGCGTAATCGGTTCTCACTGCATAAACGGTGTATCCAAGCTTCACTCGGATATTCTCGTTAAGTCGATATTCCACGATTTTTATGCAATGTACCCCGAGCGCTTCTGCAACGTAACCAACGGTATAGCACACCGTCGTTGGCTCTGCTATTCCAACCCTGAGCTTGCAGGACTTCTTGATGAAACGATTGGAACGGGCTACCGCCACAATCCTATCGAGCTTAACAATTTTGCAAAGTATGCAGATGATAAGGCAGTGCTTGACCGCGTAAGAGCTATTAAGCACGATAATAAGATTGCATTTGCTAATATGCTTCATAACAAGACGGGTAAGCTTATCGATACTCATTCCTTGTTTGACGTACAGATTAAGCGTTTGCACGAGTACAAGCGTCAGCTTCTTAACGTTCTTAACATTATCAGCCTCTATATCGATATTAAGGATAATCCCAACGGCGACTTCCAGCCTATCACCTTCCTCTTCGGAGCAAAGGCTGCATCGGGTTACTACCATGCAAAGAGAATAATCAACCTTATTTACTGCTTGGGTAAGGAGATCGAGAACGATCCTATCGCAAGAGAGAAGCTTGCCGTAGTATTCCTTGAGGATTACAACGTAAGCCTTGCAGAAGCTCTTGTTCCCGCAGCGGAAATTAGTGAGCAGATTTCTATGGCAGGTAAGGAAGCAAGCGGAACAGGCTGTATGAAGCTTATGATGAACGGTGCTATGACCATCGGTACTCTCGACGGAGCAAACGTTGAGATGCTCGCAGAGGCAGGCAGAGATAATATGTATATCTTCGGTCTCACCAGCGCAGAGGTTGACGATCTCTGGTTGCGTGGCTACAACGCTCAGGAATACTATATCTCCAATCCTAAGCTTCAGCGCATAGTTAGAGCTCTCACCGTAGGCTTTGCAGGCGAGTCCTTTGCAGATATTGCAAACTACCTCACCACAGGCCCCGGTATTGCAGACCCGTATCTCTGCCTTGCAGACTTCGAGTCCTACCGCACAACTCACGCAAAGGCTATAAGCGATTATGCGGATAAGGAGAAGTGGAACCGTATGTCTCTTATGAACATTGCGGCATCAGGCTTCTTTGCGGCTGACAGATCGATTAAGGAATATGCAGATAACATCTGGAATATTAAGCCTCTTATAAAGTAATTTAAAATTTTAGAAAATCAAGATAGGATAGATCAAATGCTTATAAAAAATTCCTTTTGGGAAGATTGCCTTCCGACAGTAAAAAAAGAAATAGACGGAGTGGACGTTTCCGCAAGAGGATGCTTTGCGTTTGGTGAATGTCCTGTATTCACCGTCGAAGCACCAAGAAAACTTGGTGCTTCGGCTGTTGTTATGAGAATCAACAAGGACGGATGCGAGGATAGAGATTATCCCTTTGAATTCGTCTCTACTGATTTAGTAAGAGATACCTATAAGCTGACTCTTAACACAGAGGAGCTTTGCGACGGTGAGAGCGACGGACTTTTTTATTACGAGCTTCTTTTCCTTCGTGGAGCAGATACACTTTTTACTTCAACTGAAAATAACGTAAGCTTTTCGCTTGAGCGCTATTCCGATAGAAGATTTCTTCTTCTCGTTTACAAAAAAGGCTTTGAGACGCCCTCGTGGTTCCACGGAAGCGTTATGTATCAGATATTCGTTGACCGCTTTTATTGCGGAGAGGGCGAGGTTGGTACACGAGATGACGTTGTGATGAACGAGGATTGGGAAAATGGAATACCGCAGTACGTCGAGCATCAGGGTGAGCCGATAAAGAATAATATGTTCTTTGGCGGAAACCTTTGGGGCGTTGCTGAAAAACTCGATTATCTTAAATCCTTGGGTGTTGGAGTTATATATTTAAACCCTATTTTCAAGGCGTATTCGAATCATAAATACGATACGGGTAATTACCTTGAAATAGATTCTATGTTTGGTGGAAAAGCCGCTTTTGATAACCTTATTAAAAAGGCTAATGAATGCGGAATAAAAATAATTCTCGACGGTGTGTTTAACCACACGGGAGATAACAGTAT
Source organism: Eubacteriales bacterium (assembly GCA_045614065.1). GTDB lineage: Bacteria > Bacillota > Clostridia > Oscillospirales > CAG-272 > HGM12713. The sequence continues at coordinate 3,220 of JAZLCC010000124.1, forward strand.
TTATTTTGATAAATATGAAGAGTATGGTGGAGTTGGAGCTTATTCCAATGAAAATTCCGAGTATCGCAATTGGTATTCCTTTATGGGAAGCCGTGATAGATACGACTCTTGGTGGGGCATTAAGATATTGCCCCGATTAAATCATGCAAATGAGGACTGCCGCCGTTATTTCACTGGAGATAACGGAGTGGGAGCAGAATATATAAAGCAGGGCATTGCGGGCTGGCGTCTCGACGTTGCCGATGAGCTTTCCGATAGCTTTCTTGACGAGTTTTGCGAAACTGTTAAAAAGCAGAGCAACGGTGAGGCTGTTATAATCGGCGAGGTTTGGGAGAATGCTACCGAGAAGGTGGCATACGGTAAGCGCAGAAAATATTTGCGTGGCTCACAGCTTGATAGCGTAATGAATTATCCCTTGAGAAAGGGAATTATGCGCTTTGTTCTTGATGGCGATTCCGAATTTTTGAGCGATATTTTGCAGTCGATATACTCAACCTATCCC
>JAZLCC010000125.1:0-3691 GCA_045614065.1 Eubacteriales bacterium
GATCTCGGCGGAAATACAACGAAAATTCATTAGAGATCCCGCTTCGCGCCCTCCCTTGGGTCGGGTTCGACTGCGAAAATCTCACACCGTGAGATTTTCTCCGCTCAGGATGACACGAAAGAGGTTTGTTTAGGATTTTTAATATAAATAAGCGCACAATAAGGGAGAACTCCCGACGAGGGTTCTCCCTCTTTATTTGCGTTGCAAATAAATTCACCCTCTCCTGCGTTTTATGAACGATAGAAGAGTTTCGCTCTCTGCGGAGAGCGCCAAGGGCTTCGCGTCCTTGACCTGCGCAAGCTTTTAAAAAAGCTTGACCAAAATTTTATCCGTTTAGTGCAGTGCGAACATTAAATTTTATTGTTTTTAATTGATATTTCTTTTAAAAGCACCGCAAAATCTTAGATTTTAAGCATCTATTGGCATTTTATTTTCAATTTTCCTTTTTGTGCTTGACAAATATCAAAAATTAATGTAAAATTAGTTGAGATTAAAATATTTTTATATTTTAAATTTTATTGTTTTTTAAGGAAGGAAATTTAATATGGAACCTATTAAATACGCCGTTGTCGGAACGGGTAGAGGTAAGACCTTTATGCACCCCGAGCCCGAGCTTGGAATGAAGCTTATGGCTATTTGCGACAGAAACGAGAAGAAGCTTGCTATATGCAAGAGCAAATATGACAACGAGGACAAGTCGGTAGAGCTCTTTACCGATTACGACGAAATGCTTGAGAAGGCTGACATTGATGCAGTTATTCTCGCAAACTATTTCCACGAGCATGCAGAGTTTGCAATAAAGGCTCTCCGCGCAGGTAAGCACGTTCTTTCTGAGTGCGTAGCAATGGGTACCATTGCAGAGGGTGTTGCTCTTTGCCGTGCGGTTGAGGAAACCGGCAAGATCTACATGATAGCAGAGAACTATCCTTTCTCCAAGGCTCGTATGGAGATGCGCCGTCTTTATCAGTCGGGCGAGCTTGGCGAGCTCCTTTACGGAGAGGGCGAGTACTGCCACCCCATGCATGAGCCTGCAGGTATCGCTCCCGGTGAATATCACTGGAGAAACCAGATACCCTCTACCTACTACTGCACGCACGCAATTGCTCCTATAATGATGATAACCGACACAATGCCTACTAAGGTTAACGGATTCGTTCCCAAGATCGTAGATCAGTCCTACCGTGGAAATGAAGTAAGACTTCAGGATCCGGGTGGAATTATTATGTGTCAGATGGACAACGGCGCCGTTGTAAGAACTCTTCAGGGCGCATTCCGTACCCACTCCATGATCACCAGCCTCCATTGCACAAAGGGTGCTGTTGAGCAGGATAGAGGCGACGATAGAATTACCGTATGGCACGAGTCTCGCGATAAGGGCGACCAGCCTACCTTCCGTTCCTATGCTCCCGAATGGCCTGCAGAGTTTGCATCTCAGGCATCCAAGGCAGGACACGGCGGCGGAGATTTCTGGGTACAGCTCTATTTTGCAGAGGCTATAAAGAAGAACGAGCAGCCCTACCTCAACGTATACCGCGCTTGCGCTATGTCGGCAATCGGTATTCTTGCTTGGAAGTCGGCTTGCAACGGCGGTATGACCTATGACGTTCCTAAGTTTGACGACGAAGAGGATCGTAAGAGATACGAGAACGATTACTGGACTCCTTTCCGTGTTGAGGGTCAGGACGATACGGGTATGCCTCCTCGCACGTTGTCTCCTTGGTGTCCTCCCGAGGGCGCACTTGAGGCGGCAAAGAAAATTTGGGAAGCCAACGATTATCTTGGACTTGGTTGGTCTAAGAAGGACGTTGATATGAGCTTTGCAAACCTCAAGATCTAACGGTCTAACAAAAAATAAATAAAAAAATTCAGGGTTGCCTCACTCACTCTTTCGGCGTGAGCGACGGCGGCCCTATTTTTAAAAAAGGTTATGAATTACAGTAAATGGTTGGCAAAGAATACGCATTCGCTAAAGGGAAAGACCGTTGCAATAAGTGGCTCTACGGGCGGACTTGGGCGAGAGCTTTGCTTTTTTCTCTGCTCGCTGTCGGCATCGCTGATACTTATCGACCGCAACAAATCTCGCTCTGACGCTTTGCGAGCGTCGCTTTTGGAAAAATATCCCGATGCAGATCTTAGGGCGTATTATATCGACCTTGAGGACGTTTCGGCGGTGCGCGCTCTTTCGGATACGCTAAAGCAAGAAACGGTAGACTACCTCATTTTGAATGCGGGAGCCTACAAGATTCCTCGAAGTAAGGGTGAGAACGGCTTTGAAAACGTATTTAACATAAATTTCGTTTCGCCGTACGTTTTGGCAACTGCTCTTTTGCCTCAAATAAAGGCGAGGGGCGGCAAGGTCGTTGCCGTGGGAAGCATTGCTCACAATTATTCAAAAATCGATTTAAACGACGTGGATTTTGCCACTCGAAAAGCTCCAAGCAAGGTTTACGGAAACGCAAAGCGTTATCTTATGTTCTCGCTCTGGGGACTTCGTGAGTATTGCGGAGCGCTTTCGGTAGCGCATCCCGGTATTGCCGTTACCAACATAACCTCTCACTATCCTCGCGTTCTTTACGCAGTGATGAAGCCTATTATGAAAATAATTTTTATGTCGCCCAAAAAGGCATGCCTTTCAATTCTTTATGCGCTCTTTACCGATACGCAAAAAAACGAATGGATAGGCCCACGCTTTTTTGACGTTTGGGGGCTTCCAAAGAAAAAGACCTTAAAGACCTGCTCGCAAGAGGAGGCAGAACAAATATGCAAAACAACAAAGGAGATTATTTAAAATGAGCAAATTTTTAGAGGCATTCAAGGCAGAAATAGACGCTCGCGAAAAGGCTAACGTATTTTTTATCGGTGAGTACCACAATGGCAAAATGGAGACTATGCGTCTTCAGCAGACCAACCCTTGTCAGGACACCTACAGTGTTTCCAAGGCTTTCGTAGTTACCGCTATCGGTCTTTTGGTTGACCGTGGACTTCTTCGCACCGATGAGATACTTACCGACATTCTCGCAGACGAGCTTCCCGAGACCTATAACGAGGTATGGACAAAGACCACTGTTCATATGCTTCTTTTGCACAAGGTAGGACTTTCGGGCGGATTCCTTGATATCGATTGCTTCGACGCTTCGCAGTTCGGCGACGATTATCTCGCTTACGTTCTTAACGCTCCCATCAGTGAGGATTTCGACCTTGTTAAGGAGACCTACACCGATGCTGCATTCTATCTCCTTTCGAGAATAGTAGAAAAGCGCTCGGGCATGGGAACCGATAACTTCCTCTGGCAGCATCTTTTCTATCCTACGGGCTGTCGCGAGGCTGCTTGGAGCCATTGCCCCAAGGGACACGTTATGGGCGCTACAGGCCTTTATATCCGTGTTGAGGATATGCTTCGCCACGGTATGGTTTACCTTAACGGCGGTATGTTCGAGGGTAAGCGCATCCTCTCTGAGGAGTGGGTCAAGACCGTTATTGAGAACGGCTACGAGCTTAAGTCCTGCGGCGGCGGAAAGGCTTACGGTAAGGGCGGTATGCGCGGTCAGAAGATGATGGTCGTTCCCGCTGAGAACCGTGTTGTTGCTTGGCTTGGATGCGGTGATAACGGCTTTACCGATTTCGTTGCTGACTACAAGGATTGATTTTAGAAATTAATAGTTGGGATATAGACGTGGGGGAGAAGCTTTCT
>JAZLCC010000126.1:0-5801 GCA_045614065.1 Eubacteriales bacterium
ATTTTGCTTTCGCCCGAATATTGCTTTGTAACGTCGGAGAGGGTTATTCCCTCGGAGTTTAGCTCGTTCAATCTTTTCACTGCATTGTATAAAAAGAGTATTCTGTACCATGTAGCGCTACCCACAACGCCGTCGGGGGTAAGACCGAATATGCTTTGAAATTCCTTTACGGCATCCTCTGTGTCAAAGGAGAAAACTCCGTCGGGTATAGCTATTTTTGGAATAGCGGGATAGTTATCGGAGATCCTGTTAAGGCGTAGCTGAAGGGTGCGGACCTCGTTTCCACCGCTTCCAAGGCGCAGAGGCGTTGGCGGTAGACTTGAATTTGGCGCGCGTACGGGCACGTTGCGCACGATGTCTATATCATTCCCGTAGTAATATTGCAAAATTTCATAGGGCGTGTAGCCCTCTTCGGCGAGGGTGAGCGTGCCCCATTGCGAAAGACCGTCGCAGTTGACCTCACGTCCGTCGCAATAGGCTGTAAAAAGAGGCTCGACACTGCCTTGGCGCACGACGTAGCTGTTGAATATCTCGGATGCTATTTTTTCGATATTTTCAAAATAATCCCGTTCCTTAACAAAGGATTGATCGTAAGCCGTTGAATTTGTGATATCAAAATCATATCCCCGAGAGCGGTAATACTCAGTGTATATTCTGTTCAGCGCAAATGATATCTGCGCATAGATATTTGCGCGTATGGCGTTTTCGTTCCAAGTGGGATATATTTCGCTTGATGCGACGTTCGTAACGTATTCTATAAACGGTACTGTAACGTTCTCGGCAATCGAATCGGGTGCGCCGAGGTGTACCGTTATAAATTCGGGTATGTATGGAAGCTCTGCGTTCATATCCGCTCCTTTCGTTTTGTTAATATGCTTTTATAAATTCGGTACCTCGCTCTCGTTTATGCGTTCGCCTTGCGCATAGCCCTCGGTGATCGGTATAAGATATGCATTTTGAATTGCCGTTACGCCCGAATAAACCGGAACTCCCGAATATCTCGCTATGATATAGCCTTTTTTAAAAACGTCTATATTCCAAAGCGAGTAGGGAACCGAGCTGTTCGGCGTTTGCGAGAGCGAGCGAGGCGGTGCGGGGAGAGCTATGCGAGGTGTAAGACCGCTCTCGTCGGTTTCCACCGAGTAGAAAATGCCTGAATCCTCTTTTGTTGAGCCTCTTATGCTAACGGTGGCGCCATACAGAGGTATAGCGCCTCTTGCCGTTGATGCTCTAACCACGAGATAGCCTATATTATCGGTGCTTTGATTATTCATAAGGTTCTCCTTAAGTTATATTTTGCCTAAGATTTCTATCGCATTACCGCTTGCTATGCTGCGCGCGTATTCCTTGAGTATCGGCAAATGGATGTTTGCGCTCTTCTTTTCTCCGTATTCGAGAATAAATGAATATTCGTCAAGAAGCTCCAAGCCGTATTCGCTAAGCTCATCCTCACATTCTATGCAGAGAAAATAGCCTTGCGAGTTAAAGTAAAACGCCTCGCCCCCTGTGCAAAAATGCTCGCGCGAGAGTATTGAGCAGACTAAGAGAAGATGCTCAAGCTTATCAAAGCGGTATAATCTTTTTTCGAGTGTTTTTTTGCTTTCTGATCTTTTCTTATCCTTTTTATCCTTGCTTTTATTGCTTTTTTCGTTTTCTTCGCTTTCCTTTTCCTCTTTATCCTCGGCGCTTTCCTTTTGAGAGAGTGCGCAAAGACGGTTTATGAATATCTCGCATCCGCCGTCAGCGCTCGGGAAAAGCTTTATTAACACCTTGTGCTTTTTTGTCTCAAAGCCGACCTCTCGCAGAGCGCCCTCAAGCACTCCCTCTATAAAGCTACGGGAATCGAGGTCGCCGTATTCAAGATCCTCGGCGCAAATGCCGTAGGGCTCAAGATCCTTCTCGGTGCAGACCACCTTTAAGCTACTCTCGTTTATCATTAAGTACTCCATAAAAAGCCCCCTTTCTAAACTACTTACATTATAAGCGAGAGGCGGGAAAATGGCTACCCCTAAAAATATGGAAAACGGGGTAAAATAAGGGCAAAGCTTCTTGACGGAGTTCTTGCTTTTATGATATAATAATTAGTACGGGCGAGTTTTATTTAAGTCTATGAGACACTTTCTTGTCCATATGAAAAAATTTAAAGAGGGGGGAATATATGCGATACGATAAGGATTGCTACGCCGTTATTTGCGATGCGTACGAGCTTTGCTTTTATACGCAGAGATGCGGAGATCTCGGCGCATTTTCTTCTATAAGCTCTATAGCCTCTCCCCTTGATTTCGCCGACGGCAAGATGTACTATAAAATTCAATCCGAGGCGGGAGCCTACTATAACCCAAACGTTGAGCTATCGCTTACGTCAAGGCTTGACGAAATCTATTTTACCGTGAGCGCACGCGCCGACGGGATCATACGCGGTGAGCGATATTTAACGGTTGATAAAATAAAGGCAGTAAAGGGAAAGAATGCCTATCTGCCCCCCGATGAGCTTACTCTCTCGCTCCTTAAGATATCCTGCCATTTGCTTTGTGTCAGAGATGGTCTTGAGAGCATAAGCGCAAGAGTAACCTATTACAACGTCGACAGTCAAAAAACGAAATATTTTAATTACAGATACACGGCAAAGGAGCTTTCACGCTTTTATGCCGAGCTTCTTGAAAAAATAAGCTTTAGAATTAAAAACACCTATTTGCGTGCAAGCTCCCGTGATTCCTTGGCTGATGCAAAATTCCCATACAGCGAGCTTCGCGAGGGTCAGGAGATAATGATTCGCGAGGGCTATTCGGCTATCAAAAAGGGCAGAAGAGTCTTTGTTGAAGCGCCTACGGGAACGGGAAAAACGATTTCTGCGCTCTTTCCCGCAGTACGCGCATTGGGAGAGGGATATTGCGATAAAATATTTTATCTTACGCCCAAGACCGCCACTCGAAAGGAAGCCTTTTCGGCAATGGCAAGGCTTTATTCCTCGGGTACGCGCTTAAGAACGGTCATTATTACCGCCAAGGAGCAGATATGCCCCTGCGCTACGCTGATAAATGGCAGAAAGCGCCCCTGCTCGGGAGATACGTGTGAATATGCAAAGGGATATTACGATAGGGTGGACGGTGCGCTTAAGGAGCTTCTCTCAAATTATACGGGATTTTCGAGAAGCCTTATTTTTGAGGTTGCAACAAGGCATAAAATATGCCCCTATGAGCTTTCGCTCGATCTTTCCGAGCTTTGCGACGTTGTTATTTGCGATTATAATTACGTTTTTGATCCGATAGTTTACTTCCGCCGATATTTTGGCTCGGATGCCATAGGCGGAAAATATACTTTTCTTATCGACGAGGCGCACAACCTTGTTGACAGAGCAAGAGAGACCTATTCTGCGGAGCTTTCTCGCTCGGAGTTTCATAATATAATGAGTGAGATAGACCCTATCGATAAAAGCACGGTAGCCTCACTCTTCGACTTTGTTGAGAGTAGCTTTTCTCCCTTGAAAAGACTTTGCAAGGAGACCTTGACGGTCGATTCTGCGGGGAACGAGGCGGGATTTTACATTGGCAACGAGCCAAATCAGGCTCTTGGCAAGGCTCTTGAACGCTTTACGCAGAGTGCAAAGGAGTTTTTGCGCAAAAATCCCGAGCACTACCTTTACGAGGCGATAAACGAGCTTTTGTTTAAGGTGAAGAGATATATTACGATAACCGAATACTTTGACGAGAGCTTTAGATTTTACGTTAAGGTTGAGGGCGGAGATATTACAGCAAAATGCTATTGCCTTGACCCGTCGGATATCTTAAATTCCTTGCTCTGCCGTGCAGATTCTGCGCTCTTGTTCTCGGCAACTCTTACTCCGCCCGAGTATTTTTGCAGTGTTTTGGGCGGTGGAAAAAAGGCAAAAACGGTATCTCTTCCGTCTCCCTTTGACCCCGAAAGGCTATGCGTTGCCGTTGCGGACTATGTTAACACCCGTTTTGAGGACAGAGAGGATAACGCAAAGCGATTTGCCACCGTTATTGCCGCCTCGGTAAAGTCGCGAAAGGGCAATTATATTGCTTATTTTCCGTCCTACAAATGTCTTGAGGATACCTACAAGGCATTCTCAAAGAAATATCCTAACGTTGAGTGCGTTGTGCAGAGGAAGAATATGACCGTATCAAAGCGCGAGGAATTTTTGTCGGAGTTTAAAGAGGATAGCGGTAAGCTTCGCGTTGGATTCTGCGTTCTTGGCGGTGTATTTGCCGAGGGTGTCGACCTTCCGGGTAGCCGACTTATAGGCTCTATAATTTTTGGCGTGGGTCTGCCCGCGCTTTCAAATGAGAAAAATATCATTCGTGAGTATTACGATCAAAAGAGCGACGAGGGAATAGGCTATGATTACGCCTACACCTTCCCCGGTATGAATAACGTTCTTCAGGCGGCGGGACCCGTGATAAGAAGAAGCGAGGATATAGGACTTGTGGTGCTTGCCGACGACAGATACGCAACGCCAAAGTACAGAGAGCTTTTTCCCGAGCATTGGAGGAATATAAAATATGCGGGAAATGCAAGTTCACTTGCAGAAATTATGCGAAGATTTTGGGAAAAATACCCTCAAGAGTAAGTTTTTTGATATTTTTTGCAAAAATTAAAAATAAATCTTGCTTTTTTGAGCTTTCCGTGATATAATGTTCGAGATGAATTAAAAATACGTTAAATCGACCGTAAAAAACGGTAAAGAAGGAGTTTTTATGCTTTATAAGGATATGAGTAAGGCTGAGCTTTTGGCTGAGCTCTCGGCACTCAATGTTAAATATGATGAATTCAAGGCGCAAAACCTTGCGCTCGACTTATCGCGCGGTAAGCCGGGCAAGGATCAGCTTGATATAGTTGAGGATATGCTCACCGTTCTTAAGACCTCTGACGAGTGCAAGGGCGAGAACGGATTTGATTACCGTAACTACGGTATTCTTGACGGAATTCCCGAGGCAAAGAGACTTTTCTCCGAGCTCTTCGCAATTCCCGAGGCGAGAATTTTCATTGGCGGAAATTCCTCGCTCAATCTTATGTATGATTCTATAATTCGTGCAATGGTTTACGGCGTTGTTGGAAGCGAGGCACCTTGGTGCAAGCTCGACAAGGTTAAATTCCTTTGTCCCGCTCCCGGATATGACCGCCACTTTGCTATTTGCGAGAGCCTTGGAATCGAGATGATCACTATCGATATGCTTCCCACGGGTCCCGATATGGATAAGGTTGAGGCTCTTGTTGCAAGCGATGCATCGATCAAGGGTATTTGGTGCTGTCCCAAGTATTCAAATCCCGATGGATATACCTACTCCGACGAGACGGTTGACCGCCTTGCAAAAATGCAAACCGCCGCAAGCGATTTCAGAATTTTCTGGGATAACGCTTATGCCGTTCACGAGCTGTATGCCGAGGGCGGACACGTTCTTGCGGACATATTTGCCGCTTGCGAGAAGTACGGCAACGTAAACCGTGTGTTCTATTTTGCATCCACCTCAAAAATTTCTTTCCCCGGCTCGGGCGTTGCCATGCTTGCGGCATCCGAGGAGAATATGAAGCAGATAAAGTCGGTAATGACTGTTCAGACTATCGGCTTTGATAAGCTTAATCAGCTCCGCCACGTTATGTACTTTAAGAATGCCGACGGCGTTCACGCTCATATGATGAAGCTTGCAGAGGTTCTTCGCCCCAAGTTTGAGATAGTAGAGAAGATATTCTCCGAGAATCTCGCAGAAAACGGCGCGGCTGAGTGGACAAAGCCTCGCGGCGGATATTTTGTTGGCCTTTACACTATGCCCGGTTGCGCT
>JAZLCC010000127.1:0-1548 GCA_045614065.1 Eubacteriales bacterium
CGTCCGGGAGAGCAGGAGCCGTTCTGATTTTCGCTTCCCGAGGAAGCAACCGCACTGACTGCCATTCTGGTACGAACGTGTCTGTCGGTCTTGAAAAGTCCCTCTGTATTTGCAATCCAAATGGTGTGATCAACCGTCATAAGATTGCCAACCGACTGAACTATTCTCTTGTCGTAGGCTCTTGCGGAATCGGTTGCAAGTCTTAAAAGGTCGCACTTAATCTTCATATCCGCATCAGCAGGGTTAATCTTAACCGGGTGAATATCATTAACCACGGTAGGCTTAAGAACGATATTTCTTTCTTCTCTTCCCTCTCCCATAGCCTCTGCAACAGATTTTGCGCAACGGATAAGGCCTTCTCTGGTAAGATCGGAGGTTGAGCCATAAACCGTTCTCGTACCGAGAAATGCGCGGATACCTACACCCGAAACGGTATTATCAGCTATCGCGTCAATGTTGCCGCTGAGAAGTGTGATGTTGCCGTTTCTGGTAAGCTCCCAGTAAACCTCGGCAAAATCAGCGCCCGTAGATACGGCGATAGCGAGTATTTCTTCAATAATTTTCTGTTTGTTTAAAGACATATCTTTGCTCCTTCTGATTTTAAAATATTTCTTTATTATATCATAACACACATTGCGTCTTAAATCAATATCTTTTTAAGCAAAATAGAGTTAATTTATTTGTTCTTAGCCATATTATACTTGACAAATGGTCAATAAAGTTGTATAATTATGACAAATTTCAATTAGCGGAGGCAAAAATGTCAGTTAAGGAAGACCTTAGAGTAAGAAGAACGAAAAAGAGTTTGTTTGAGGCATTCGTAAAGTTAATAAACGAAAAGCCTATTGACGATATAACGATAAACGAGCTTTGTGAGGTGGCGAACGTTAGACGCGCAACCTTCTACAAGCATTATTCGGATAAATACGATTTCATAAACGCCTACGTAACCTATTTAAGAGATAACTTTGACTCCTATATGCGCAAGAGTGGCAGGGATACCCTCGATGCCGATTACTACGTTGCATACGCCAAGCGCATCGTTGGCTTCCTTTGCGAAAACGAGGTTGCCATAGACAACATCTTTAACAGCAACCTCTTCCCTCTCGTTATGATGATAATTGTTGAACAAAACTACAAGGGCACGTGCGAAAGACTTAATGCAAGCGTTGCTGCCGGAATGAAATTAAAATCATCCGTAGAGGTAATCTCCAGCATGTGCGCAGGAGGCGTTGCCACCACAATTTACCATTGGCTCAGAGATGGCAAAAAAACAAGCCCCGACGAGCTGGCAGAGCAGATCGGAGCCGTTGTATTGGCGGCGTTGGAGCAGAAACAATCGCATTAATACAAAAAGCGAGTCGCTTTAAACGACTCGCTTTTTTATTGCCGATTTTTTATTTGTTAGAATCGATATACGGCATATACGCCTTAAGATAATCAATGCCGGAGAATATGGTGGTAAAAGCCATAACCGCCATAACAACGTATGAAAGAATGTGATTCTCGTTAAAGAATGGAATAATAGGCTCAAGAATAAGCACTACG
>JAZLCC010000128.1:0-6671 GCA_045614065.1 Eubacteriales bacterium
GGATTCAATCTGTTTTTTCACTTGTTATTTCCTTTCCGTTGGTAATGGTTTGGGAACTGTTATTTGAATTTCTGCAAAGAACATTCTGATCTGAAATCCATCGGCATCTTTTTGTCAACACGTGCCAACGCAAACGCACCCAACGGGTGCGTTTTTTGAATGATGTTTGCCTGCGGCTTAATGATATACAATTCCTTGCGGAATTGATGATATACACGCCTATGGCGTGATGGGGACGCGCAAACGGAATTTCCCCCTCGGGTCTTGAAAAACACCTCAAACTGTGCTATAATAAACCCAGAAAGGCGGTGGAAAGTATGTATGAAGCTGCACAAATGCTAAATATAGGAATGGTCGTATTTTTTGTGGCAATATTTGTTTCTGTTGTTTTGCTGATTCTGATACAGCGAAATAAGATAATCCCAAAACAAGAAACTCGAATTATGCTTGGAAAAATCCTTTCCGTGACACCGTTCGTATTTAACCTTGGCTTGTTGATCGGCTTCTTGTGCATTTCGGTTTTGCAATTTGTCGTATCGACAAATATTATTATAATTGCCCTGTTTGTGATTCTGTACGGCTCCGGTTTTTCAGCAGTAATGGGGGAATCGGTCGCGTTAGTTGGATTATATTTTTTAGCAGGCTGTATAAAAAGTGTAGAGGGCACCGGCAAAAAATACATCGTGTTTTCGATTATTTCCATGATCATATCTTTAGTATTTCTTGTAATATATTTATGCGCGTTGTTTCCTCTTTGGATGCAGTATTATGGGCTGTAATTTAAGTTTAAGGTTGGCATCTTTTCTGTCAACACGCCTCAGAGAACGAAGCAACCCAATAGGGTTGCTTCGTTCTCCGGTGGCGCGCAATAAAAAACACAGCGTCGTAAACGTCATTTGACAAAAAATCTTTCAAAATTCACTTTCCGCAAGTGCCATTTGACAAAAAACGCCCCTCCGCAAGTAAGAATTGCTTTACAATTACTTTTTTATATGCTATAATGAGCTTGTAAAAAGGTGTTTGGAGGTCTTGAATATGAAAAAAATCATTTTAGCTATTTCGCTTTGCTTTTTGATTTTGGCATTGGTTTCTTGCTCGGTGCCGTATCGGTTTTCAGATGATGTTTCCAACCTCGAAGAAATTTCGATAGAGATAGTTGAGCTTGACTATGTGGGGGACGAGTATAGTGGCTATTACGAGCCATACAGTGAGGATAAGGCGCTGGTTTTGATGACAGTTAGTGACGGGGAAAAGGCGGACTTTCTTTCTGATTTTAAAAAAGTAAAAAGCTATGAGGCGCTTGGCCAGCCGATAACCTTTATATCGGGAACGGCAATACGCATTACGTATCCTAACGGCAACATGGAATTGATTACTGATTTTGGAGTCGGAAAGCTATCGGACGGTGAGTTTCGAGTTTCGACTACCACGTTTGACGATGATCAATTCAATGCCTTGATTGAAAAATATCTTTCCAAGGACGGCTCACTCACTCTTGACGGAGCGCAAATTCGTTACCAAAACGCTTTGTTGCCTCTTTGCGCAACGATTGAAAAATTAGGCTTTGAGCTTATGCGTGATGACGACGGCAATGCAAGCTTTATTTGTAATGACACCGAGTATTTGATATCCTTTGAAAATAAAACGCTTACTGCAAAGGGAAGCGACGAGAATTATTTGATATGCCCACCCGGTAGCACGGGCTTTGTTTGTGAGGAGCTTGACGGAGAGCTGATGGTTGATGAGGATACTATCAGAGCTTTGTTCAATACTTTTTTGAATTACCCTGTGTTAGTGTACGTTTTTGATGATAATGTGTTTGTTATAAAAAGATAAAAAGCACAAAAGGATACTTACCATAAAGCAGGTTTTGCCAAATGTAAATACAGAAGAAGGAGTACAGACAAAAACGTCTGTACTCCTTCTTCTGCGATAATCCATTATTTTGCTCCTGAAGCTCTGGATTGAGATTTTTTATTTTGATGCTTTAAAAAAATAACCTTTTCAATAAAGAGCCGAAAAACCTATATAATACAAGGGCCGCAAGTGCCACTTGCGGGGTCGCAAGTAAGAAATGCTTTACATTTTTTGTGGGATATGATATAATAAGGGTGTATCAAAGGAGGCGCTTTTATGACTATAGGAGAAAAGATACAATTTTACAGAAGAAAGGCGGGTCTTTCGCAGGAGGAGCTTGCAAAAAGAATGCTTCTTAGCCGTCAGACCGTCAGTCTTTGGGAAATAGATAAAACAGTTCCTACGCTTGAGAATCTTATTAGGCTAAAGGAAATATTTGGAGTTTCGGTTGATGATCTCACTTGTGATGATCAGCCTACCGAGGATATAGAAAATGAAATATCGTTTGAAAGCGTAGCGGAGGAAATAAAAGACGAGCCTGATGGCGAGCAAGAGGAGTCTTACGAGCTTTATGATACGTCAATTCCTGATAACGTGCACACCTACCGTTATGAGGCTGATGCCTTAAAGAGAATTTTTAAGAAGCTTACCCTACGCAACGTGATAGTCATTATTGCGTCGACTGTGCTTTGGGTATTTTTCTTGATCGGGGTTATATCTAACTCAAATTATGAGATAGATGTGGAATTGATTTTGCTCGGCGCTCTCTCGGTTGCAGCGGCGTATGCTTGGGTAGTACACCTCAGAAGTCGCAAGCTTTGGAAAAAGAGCATCTCTGAAATGATTCAATGCGTATATTCTTATCAAATTTTTGATAGCTATTTCGTTTTGAACGTTTTTAAAAACGATGAGGCAAAGAGATGGTACAAGGTGGACTTTAGCGAGATTGAAGCTATTCGCAGAGTGGATGAATATCTGCTTTTGACGGTGTCGGGGCAGTTGTATATCATAAAAAAGCAGGATTTGCCCAAGGGCTCGCCCTTGTTTGATATTTGCAAGAATTCTAAGCTTAAGAAAAAAAGCAAGCTCAGCGCAAGGAAAAAGGTAGCTTCAATAACTCTTTTCGTTTTGTCGATACTCGCTATCTTCGGTGCGTTGGTGGTTATGGCTATATTAAGCACTACTGTATATCCGTACTTTACGGGTAATGCGTTTATGTGGGTATTCTTCTGCTTTACGCCGATATCGATAGCGTGTATGATATTCGGTTTTCGCTATAGAGTTAAGAAGAATATTATAGTCGGCATAATTATCACCGTGCTTCTTTGTTGTTACGGCTCTATGGTTTTTATACCCGATTCGGTTTTGCATACCGATGAGCCGATATTGAGATTTGAGAGCGAGACGGGAATCGATATTCCCGAGCATAAGGCTATCAACACTTGGGTTTATGAAAGCTATGACGTTGATGATAAGACTCAAAGCCCCAGCACGGAAAGCTTTGTTTATTTTGATTCCGAGGCTGCTATTGCCCTTGAGGAAAGGTTTGCCGAGGATTCGAGATGGATGTCTGAGATTCCAAATGCAATGATAGGCATAATGCCAAATTACAACGCTTACAGTGGTGATAACTATTATCACCTGCTATACAACGTTACCACCGACGAGTTTAATACCGTTCCAAGCGAGAGCGGGGAATATGAATTTATTCACATCAGCTATGATCTTACGTCATCGGTGATGCATATAAACGAGTATCAGGTAAATTATTTAAAGTAAAACTTTATAGGAGGAACGCTTAATGTCTAATTATAAATTTGATCACGACTACGAGGCTCAACAAATTAAGTACGAGGAGCCAAGACTTAAAACCGATAGAAAAATGTGGAAGCTTGTGCTTTTGCACGTCGTAACTCTCGGAATATACAGTATATTCTTTTTCACGCCATTTTCCGACGATATTGATAGGATAGCACCTAGGAGCGACCGTTCAAAAACCTTCAACTATCTCCCCGCGTTTGTCCTCTCGATATTCACCTATTCGATAGTGCTTGACGTATGGCATTATCAAATAGCAAGGCGTGTTGAGGAGGCAATTGAGGTTCGAAGGATAGATTATGAGTTTGGCACAAAGGATTTTTGGTGCTGGTTTATACTCGGCTCGTTTATTTTGGTTGGCCCCTTCGTTTATTTCCACAAGCTTTGCAAGGCTATGAATATGCTTTGCGAGGATTACAACGAAAAGGATTTGCAAAAGAAAAAATGATAAGAAAGAAAAGAGGGAAGCGGAATGAAAAGAATTAAGGCAATATCCCTTATATTGGCGGTTGCGGTTATTTTACCGCTTCTCCTTACGGGCTGCATACCGTCCCGCGATGCGTATGAGGTTAAATTGTGCACCGAAACGCTTGAAGCATTTTTTACGGCTCTTGAAAATAATGACGCTGACGCTGTAAAATCGCTTTTTTCAAAGGCTGTTATAGAGAAGGATACCGATCTTGATGCGCAGATAGAAAAGCTTATTGAGATATATCCAAGTGCTCCTACCGAGATATTTACTGACGATCTTAACGGCGGTGATTACTCAACCGAGTATGGTGCTTTTTATTCGAGATTAAACGATAGTGTACCGGTTTTCTGCGATGGGGAATATTATTGGGTTGAGATATATATCGTTTATGAGGATGAAGCTAACGAGGATAATATAGGCGTCGAGAGCATAGCCTTTTTTACGGCAGACGAATATTGCGCGTGGTTTCACGATGATGAGAGTAAAACCAACGATCTATCGGTAGATATTTTTGCCGACGGACTTTCGGTTTACGCCGAGCGCACGCTTGAAAATGACGTTATACCCATTAATCAATACCCGTATGAATTTATCCCGATAGAGCGTACGATAAACGTATCCGACGTTAAGAGCTTTATTAATGATAATAAAAGCATGGCAGATTTTAAGGCAAGATTTGGCGAGCCAAACGCAAAGGATGAAAGCTACGCTTGGGCGGAATATTTTTATGAACTGCCTAACAGTAACGGTGAGGCACGGTATTTGAGTTTATTTATAATAGACGGAAGAATATCAAGAGCAACTATATTCGATAATTTTGAATACGTGGAATCGATATACGAGACCCCCGTTAAATCCCCTTACGAATAACAAAAGAGGTGATTAGAGTGAAAAAGATCAGAGTAATAGCGGTAGTATCCTTGCTTTTTGTTTTGTTGACGTTTGCTTTGACAGGCTGTAGTTATGCGTTTAAAAACGCAAATGAGATTCCCGCCGCCACAGTGTATTTTACCGAGAAGGACGGAAAAGCTTATCTGGTAACGAGTCGGTACGGAAAATGGCTTGATATTGATTTTGAAAATAAGACCTTTTCCTTTGCAAGCGAGGATATCGTTAATACTGCAATTGAGGGTGATAAGAATTCCTTCTTTTTCACAAGCGATTGGGATTCGTACATAGATATTGATGGATATGAGGCGCTTGATAACCATATTATGAGCTGCGCTATTGACGACTACTCTATAATTGATGCTCACGGAAAGATAAGGGATAACGTTATGGTTGGCTTTATTCGTGTGTATAAGAGGGGTGTTGGACTTTATGTAGGAAGCACCTCGGTAGCAGACGTAGTGTACAGTTATATTTATTCCTATTCTCCCGAGAGCGGTGATTTTATAATCGAGCACACCTTGAATGACGTTGCTATAATTGCTTTTGAGGGCGAATCGGTTATATATTGGAGGGACAGAGCCTTTTATCTTTACAATTTGAATACTAAAGAAGAAAAATATTTGGTGGAACACAAGTCCTACGACGGAGGGAACACGAATTACTCAACGACCGAAGCTATTTATGACTCCGAGCGTTGCTACGTTTTAATGAAAAAGGGATATTCCAATCGTGATGACATATATCTTTTCGTTTATGAATGGAATTCGGGTGAGCTCTGCGAGTATGCGTTTAAGGAGTGAGCTTATGTTTTGCTAAAAAGACGGTAAAATAAAGCTAAAGCACTTGAACTGATTTGAAAAATGTGGTATAATTATAAAAAATATAATTCTGCTTGGAGGAAGATCAAATGAACTACGCAGAGGAATCATTAAAAAAGCATTATGAATGGAAGGGTAAAATTGAGGTAACCAAGCGCGTTGAGGTTGACAGCAAGGAGGCTCTCTCGCTTGCGTACACCCCCGGTGTTGCCGCCCCCTGCCTTGAAATACAAAAGGACGAGTCGAAGTCCTATGAGCTCACGAGAAGATGGAATACAGTTGCGGTAATCACCGACGGAACGGCAGTTCTCGGTCTTGGTGATATCGGACCCGTTGCGGGTATGCCCGTTATGGAGGGTAAGGCGCTTTTGTTTAAGGCGTTTGGCGACGTAGATGCTATTCCGCTTTGCATAAAGTCGAAGGACGTAGACGAGCTTGTTCGCACGATATATCTTATTTCGGGAAGCTTTGGAGGAATAAACCTCGAGGATATTTCGGCTCCCCGTTGCTTTGAGGTTGAAAGACGCTTGAAGGAGATCTGCGACATTCCTGTATTCCACGATGACCAGCACGGAACGGCAATCGTTCTCGGCGCGGCGCTTATTAATGCGCTTAAGGTTGTAAAAAAGGATATTGCAAGCGTAAAGGTAGTAATCAACGGTGCGGGTAGCGCAGGAATTGCTATTGCTAATTTCCTTATGATGCTTGGAGTAAAGAATCTTATACTTTGCGATAGAATAGGCACTCTTTGCGAGGGCAAGGAGGGAATGACGGGTGCGCAGGCAGAGCTTGCCGCTATAACCAATAAGGAGAAG
>JAZLCC010000129.1:0-3065 GCA_045614065.1 Eubacteriales bacterium
TACATTCTGCTTCTTGCCATAGCCTCGTCAAAATCAATCTCATATCCATTGAAATCGGGACCGTCAACGCAGGCAAATTTAGTAACCCTTTTACCGTCTACATTAAGAGTAAGACGGCATCCGCCACACATTCCCGTTCCATCAATCATAATGGGATTCATAGAAGCGGTTACAGGCGTGCCGAACGGTTTTGCGGTTGCAACCACGAATTTCATCATAATGAGAGGACCTATTGTAATTATCATATCAAAGCTCTCGCCCGCCTCAAGCATCTCCTTAAGCGGAAGAGTTACGTTACCCTTTTCGCCGTACGAGCCATCGTCGGTCATAATGCGAAGTCTATCCGAGCAAGCCTTAAACTCATCCTCAAGAATAAGAAGATCTTTATTTCTAAATCCTATAATGCTTGTGACGTTAGCTCCCATTTTGTGAAGCGCCTCGGCAATGGGCATAGCTATGGCGCAACCAACGCCACCGCCAACAATGCAGACCTTTTTAAGTCCGTCAAGATGCGTTGCCACACCGAGAGGACCTACAAAATCGCAAATATAATCGCCCGCCTCTTTATAGGAAAGCTTTTTTGTTGTAGAACCAACTATTTGATAAATGATTTTAACAGTGCCTTTTTCTTTATCAACGCCTGCAACCGTAAGCGGAATACGCTCACCGTTTTCATCCACTCGCAAAATAATGAACTGTCCGGGACGAGCCTTATTTGCAACCAATGGCGCTTCTATTTTAAGCTGTACAACCGTTTGATTCAATACTTTTTTATCAACTATTTTATACACATTAACCTCTAAATTTAAGAACGAAATGACGATAATAAGATATTTGCGGTAGTCATTTCGAATATATACGGATCAACCGTTATTAAAAATCAACCTCGGTGTCATAATAACAACACTTGAGAAGCTTTTCCATCTGCTCAACGGAAATAGCTCTTGGGTTAGATCCTGTGCAAGCATCTGCAACCGCATTTTTTGCAATTTCGGGAAGTCTTTCAAGGAATATATCCTCAGGTACAAAGCCATTCTCGCAGGGCAAGCTATCAAGACCGTAATTCTTGATGCACTGAGGAATACTTAAAGCATCGTTCATACCACGGAGATATGTAATAAGGCTTGCAACCTTTTCATCGTCGGTCTCACCGCTAAGACCCATATAATCGGCTATCACGCCATAACGTTTTTTTGCAGTTTCATCCTTTGCATTAAATGCAATTACCTTAGGAAGATACATAGCGTTTGCCGCACCGTGAATTATATGCGCACCGAGATCCTCAAACACAGCTCCCGTTTTATGCGCCATAGAATGAACGATACCGAGAAGTGCATTTGAAAACGCCATACCTGCAAGGCACTGAGCATTGTGCATAGAAGCACGCTTTGTCATATCACCATTGTAGGAAGCAACAAGATCATCTTGAATCATTTTGATTGCAAATATTGCCATAGGATCGGTAAAATCGGAATTTGCGGTTGAAACGTATGCCTCAATTGCGTGAGTCATAGCATCCATACCCGTGTGAGCGGTAAGCTTCTTCGGCATAGTCTCTGCAAGCTCAGGATCAACTATTGCCACGTCGGGTGTGATCTCAAAATCTGCGAGAGGGTACTTTATACCCTTCTTATAGTCTGTTATAACCGAGAATGCGGTAACCTCGGTAGCAGTACCTGAGGTAGACGGAATTGCGCAAAATCGAGCCTTTTTGCGAAGCTCGGGAATACCGAAAACTACGCACATTTGCTCAAACGTTATTTCGGGATGCTCATACTTTATCCACATTGCCTTTGCGGCATCTATAGGAGAGCCTCCACCAATTGCCACGATCCAGTCGGGTTGGAATTTTTCCATTGCCTCTGCACCGCGCATAACTGTATCAACAGAAGGATCGGGCTCGATACCCTCAAAGAGCTCGACCTCCATACCTGCCTCGTTAAGATAAGAAACTACCTTATCAAGAAAGCCAAAGCGCTTCATAGAACCGCCGCCAACGCAAACCATTGCGCGAGTTCCTTTAAGATTTTTAAGAGCCTCAAGCGCTCCCTTTCCATGATAAAGATCACGGGGTAATGTAAAGCGTGCCATATTTTTTCTCCTTAACTTTAAATAATTATTACTGCGATATATAGACCGCAATAAAAAGCTTATTTCCGGAAATTCTTTTCTTACATATTCTATCACAAATCAATCAATAAATCAAGATTTTTAAGACAATTTATATTTGTTAATAACTACTAAGCACGCTATTTTATGTAAATAGAAAGAGCAAACACACACGAGTGTTATCTCCTGTATGTCTGCTCTTTTTTGTAACATCTTAAAAAGCGATAAATTATCAGTTATCGGGTACCGGAATAACCGATACGTTAGCCTTTGCGGTGTATACGTTGCCTTCTCTCGTCTTTACCGACAAAGTTACCTCAACGTTGCCCGCCTTTTTAGCGGTTACCTTATTTCCATCAAATACAAGGCAAGATGCATCAGAAGATGCCCAGGTATATTCGTCTATCACCTCGGAAGCCGAAGGAAGCGTCGCAAGCTTCGTTACTCCGTCTTCATCAAGATAGAAGAGACTTGCGCTGAGCGTTGTGGTCTCGCCTACGTATATGCCGCCCGCATTCTTTTCGGGAATTACTACGTCAACGCCGTCTGCCTTTTCGTAGATAGTGATCACCTTAGGTTCAGCGTGAACTATGATACCTGTTGTGGTTACCGCAAATACGTCTCCAATGCTTATTCTCCAATCCTCCTCGGTAGTAGGATAAGGAATAAGAAGATCGAGCGTATCACCAGCGTAATAGATAGCCTTATCGCCGTGAGCGCTATTTGTAAGACTGTAGGTAGGATACGGAACAGCCTCGCTCGCGTGAAGCACGAGCGCATCATTTATAGCGTCAAATACAGCAGCTATTGCCTCAACGGTTGCGGTATTTGCAAGCGCATCACCTGCAGCAATTGCATCGTTAAGACTCTGATAATAGGTTTCGGTTATTTCGATTTCTTTTTCTACTCTTACAACCTTACCGTCTATAGTCTTATTCTCATAAACAGTTGAGAAT
>JAZLCC010000130.1:0-3715 GCA_045614065.1 Eubacteriales bacterium
CTCGCATCGTGTCCGTAGCCTTCATTTTTAAGATTTTGATACCAACGAGGGCAATAGATATCACGCCAAATAGTGTGCTTTGACGTGCTTGTTGTTGCACGAGATTGCAACAAGCAGAAGGAAACGTATGCCGCACACCAAGCGTAAGCCGAGCCCTCTCCGTAGTTGCGGCAGAATTCGGTGTAGTTTCCGCCGCCGCCCTGCGTACCGCTAAAGCCCGAGGAGCTTGTTCCCTCTACGTACTCAACCTGTGAAAGAGCAACCGCAAGAACGTCGGTAACACCGTCGCCCGTAAGCTCTATCTGTGTAAGATTCTTATAATATCTTGAATTTTTATACGCATCGGAAACGCCGTTTGCGCCCGTTACGTAGGAGACCTTCTCTGCCGACGTGCTAAACGAAAAGCAAGGAATAAAAACAGCGAGGCAAAGCACCGCCGATAGCACCCTTATAAATATCTTTTTCATATATTACTTCTCCTTGAAAATTTTTCCTCTATACGTTAATTATATCATCATTAACTCCAAAAGTCAACAAAACCGCATTCGCTCAAAAAATCTTTGTGAATCTACTATAAAAGTGCCGATACTTTTTTATATAATATGTGGGGAAAGAGAGCCTTCTCTTTCCCCACTCGGTTTAATTATTAAATTCAGTCTTCCTTTTTCTTAATAATAGCCACGCCAAATATAGCCGCTACGGGAATCAAGGAAACAAACGCAATGCTTGAGCCGCATCCGTCGGTAGCCTCGCCCGTGCCGGAGCCGTTTCCGCTACCCTCACCGTTTATGTTAAGGTTAAGCGTTGTAAGCTCGCAGGTTTTATTATTCAAGAACTTAACGACGTATGTAATTGTGTGATCTCCGCCGCTCAAGGAAGAGGTGTCGGCTTCAATGTTAAACATTCTCGCCTTTTCTCCCGCCTTTTTCTTTGCATCGGATGTCGGATCGGTCGGGTTAAAGCCCCACGTTATATTCTCGGAATTACCGTCGTAATAATATCCGAATTCCTTAATAAATACGCTAAAGCCCGCAAAGCCCTCAATACCAAAGCTTTGTCCCGACTCAACCACGTAGGATTCAGCCTCTTTAGTCTTCTTGCCGTCGATCACGTACTTGGAAATACCGCTTCCTACGTGCTCCTTAACATTCTTTATCTCAGAATTTATCGCATACTTATTGGGAGTAACCTTTACGGTCTCCTTTTCGGTAGGCTTCTCGGTAGGCTTTTCGGTAGCGCTTCCGTTATTATCATTATTGTTATTGGGATTGCTCGAAGCGGGAGCAGTAGAGGTTACCTGATAAACAGGGTCTCCGCCGCCTGCCTGGGTAGAAACGTAACCCGTCTTGCCGTTATACTTAACCTCAAGACAGCCCTTGCTTATAACGTTGATTACCTCAAACATAGTACCCTTCGGTATAGTATCGTGATCGCCCGAAAGGCTTGAAGAATAGTACAAATACTTGTTAGTAGAGCTTATCCAAAGTCCCGTAGTGGGATTTTCGCCCGAATAATCTACCTTTGAAGCATTGGGATTAGACTTTAAAGGAAGAGAGCCGTAGCCTCTTATTGCACTGCTTCCGATAGTGTAGTTCTTGCAGTGAACTCCACCGCCGTCAGATGCAACACCCTCACCGCCCGTGGTGTTACCCTCAATTGTGTAAACCTTTCCGTTCTTTGAGTAACGAACGATTCCGATATGCTCACTCGACTCGAAGAAGATAAGGTCGCCCGACTTGGGAATATAATTTCCGTCATCGGCATGTCCGTATCCGAAATTCTTCAACTGGTTATACCACTTGTAGCATCCAACCTCACGCCAGATGTAGTTTATATCGCCCATGTGATTTCTGCACCATGCGCCCTGAGTATTCTGATCGGTACAACGAGACTGAAGCAATGACCAAGAAACGAAGGAAGCACACCAAGCGTAAGCCCAGCCGCCTACCTGACCCATATTGTAGTTGTACTCGGTATAGTTACCGCCACCACCTTGAGTACCGCTAAAGCCTGCCGTGCTTGTTCCCTCAAGATATCCTACCTGAGAGAGCGCAACCGCCAAAAGGTCGGTTACACCGTCGCCCGTAAGCTGTATCTGCATAAGATTGTTATAATATCTTGAGCCCTTGTAAGCATCCGATGCGCCGTTTGCCGCGCTTCTGTAGCTAAATGCCTCTGCTGAAGTCGTTACTGAAAAGCATGGAATTACCATTAGCGCGCAAATCACCACAGCTATTACACGTTTTAATATTTTTTTCATACCTTTACCTCTTTTGGAATATTTTTTCACATACACCTAAATTATATCATTTAATCCTTCAAAAGTCAATAAATCACTTATTTCGTCAAAAATCTTTGTGAATATAATCCAAAATGCAACATTTATTTTTATATATTATGCAGGGGATAAGCTTCCTTTTTTGGAAAACCTATCCCCTGCAAACTGTTAATTATTCAAAATCAAACGGTGTGAACGCCCAAAGCCGCATCGGCATTGTCAGCATCAAGACCGTATTTTTTAGCCTTTCTGTACTCGAAGAACTTAAGGGCAACCTGCTCAAAGAGCGCATAGGAAAGAACGTCCTCGTCCTGCTCCATATAAGGCTTGATCTTCTCACGAAGAGCGTCAAGCTCGGGAGCAAGAGCGTCTGCAGGGCGAGAGGTAATTCTCTCGGCGTCGCCGATTATCTTCTTTGCAAAGTCGGGATCTATCTCCATAGGAGTTTTTCCGTACTGACCCTGAACGATTCCCTTAAATTCCTTGGTTACCATCTTATATCTCTCTCCGCCGATAACGTTGAACACCGCCTGTGTACCAACTATCTGCGAGGAAGGAGTAACGAGAGGCGGATATCCCGCATCTGCTCTTACTCTCGGAACCTCCTCAAGAACCTCGGTAAGCTTATCCGACTTGCCTGCCTGCTTAAGCTGTGATACGAGATTGGAGAGCATTCCACCGGGAACCTGATATATAAGCGCATTTACGTCAACTTTAAGCATCTTGGGGTCAAGCAATCCGCTTGCGAGATACTTTTCGCGAATAGGCATAAAGTACTTGGTAATCTCGTCAAGAGCCTCAAGCTTAATGCCTGTATCGTACTCTGTACCCGCAAGAGTAGCTACGAGCGACTCCGTAGGGGGCTGAGACGTACCGAGCGACATGGGCGAGATAGCGGTATCAACGATATCAGCGCCTGCCTCGATAGACTTAAGAAGCGTCATAGAAGCGAGTCCCGAGGTATAGTGGGTGTGAACCTGAATAGGAAGCGCAACGGTCTCCTTAAGAGCCTTTACAAGCTCGTATGCGTCATAAGGCTTAAGAAGTCCCGCCATATCCTTAATACAAATCGAGTCTGCTCCCATACCCTCAAGGGTCTTTGCGTAATTTGTGAAATACTCAAGGGTGTAAACGGGACCCGTGGTGTAGCTTATTGCCGCCTGAACGTGTCCGCCCTCTTTCTTGGTTGCCTTTATAGCGGTCTCAAGGTTTCGAGCATCGTTAAGAGCATCGAAAATTCTCAAAATATCGATTCCGTTTGCAATAGACTTCTGCACAAAGTACTCAACAACGTCGTCGGAATAATGGCGATAGCCAAGAATATTCTGACCTCTGAAGAGCATCTGAAGCTTTGTGTTCTTAACCTCTGCACGAATCTTGCGAAGTCTTTCCCAAGGATCCTCGTTAAGGAAGCGCAAGCAGGAGTCAAAGGTTGCT
>JAZLCC010000131.1:0-5143 GCA_045614065.1 Eubacteriales bacterium
TATCTCTTTTTCTGTTGGTTTAATGAAATCGTTGCACGGCAACGATGAAATCTTCACTTCGTTTAGATGAAATCCAAGGACAAGCCCTTGGATGAAATCAAATCCGTCTAAATACAACCCTGCGAAGCAGGATTTCATCGCGTAAGCGATTTCATCCACCATAGGTGGGTTTCACCCGTCGAAGACGGATTTAATTGCGTGATACTCCGTTAAGAGTATCACGCATAGACCGCCTGCTTTGTCTTTAACTTATCTTTATTACTTGTAGAAGCTGTTGCCTCCAATAAATTCACGCACTATGCTTGTTGGTGGAATCTCATCGTCAACGTCCGCCTCAAGCACGTAGTTCAACACCTTAACCATTGCGCGCACCTGATCGTAGCATTCGTCGGACGAATCTATCGGTGTAAGCAATGGATATATGTGATTCTTGATTACGCAAAGCTCATAAAGCGTAGAGCTATTGAATATAACGTCGGCATTTTCTTGGAACGGATATATCCATCTTTCCTCTCCTCGTCTTACCGAATCCCACATTTTAAGCGTTCTTTGCACGGAAGCTCCGCGTGTTTCATAATCTCTTACCGTTCTTCTCAAAAGTCTTAAATAGCTTGAGGGAATTCTATTGTGATTATCAAGATTAAGAGCAAGGAGCGGGCTTACGTAAAGTCTGAACACAAGATTTGGATCAAGGTCATCGGGGAGCATACAGGGATTAAGTCCGTGGAGTCCTTCGACAATGATGACCGTGCGCTCTGTTAAGCGAAGCTTATGACCTACCCACTCACGCTTTCCCGTCTTAAAGTTGAAGGTGGGAATTTCCACCTCTTCGCCGTTAAAAAGCTCACGAAGCTGTTTGCCGAAAAGCTCGGTATCGATGGTGTTTATATGCTCAAGATCTAAGGTTCCGTCGGGCTGAGGAGCGATTTTATCTCTATCGATATAATAATCGTCAAGGCTCATAAGAATAGGCTTTTTTCCGTGAACACGGAGCTGAGTTGCCAAACGGTTTGCAGAGGTCGTTTTGCCCGATGAGCTTGGGCCCGCAAGCATAACCGCTTTTGCACCACGCTCGCAAATCATATCTGCAATCTCAGAAAATCTCTTCTCGTGCAACGCCTCGTTAACTCTTATAAGCTCTCGGATTTTACCCGTTTTTACAAGCTCGTTAAGGTCGGAAACGGTTTCACAATCCATAAGCTCTCCCCACTTCTTTCCCTCTGTGTATACCTCGAAGAAATTGGGGCTCTCGGTATATTTTGAAGCCTTGTCGGGATCGTTAATATCGGGAAGAACAAATATAAAGCCATCGTTTGACGGAAGAATATCAAAGGAGCGCAAAAATGACGTCGAGGGTGCCATTTCGCCATAAAAATAATCCTTATAATCTCCGTTTTCATAGATTTTGAAGGTATTGTTTTTTCTGTAGCTAAGCAATTTTGCTTTATCCGTATAGCCGTGAGATTCGTAGTAGGCAATTGCTTCCTCGGTGGGAATTTTTCTTCTTACCAAGGGAAGGTCTGCCTTAATGATTTCGTCAAGCTTTTCTCTTAAACGCTCAACCGAAAAATCATTTGCGCCCGTTACCTTAAAATATACGCCCGAGCCTACCGTGCAGCTCATTTTAGCCTCGCTCTCGGGCCAAAGAGCTTCGATTGCCAAGAATATGGCAAACTGTGCGGTTCGCATATATGCCTCGCGACCCTCTGCGTCAAAATAAGTAATAAGTCTAACAATTCCATTGGATGCCGACATTGCTTTTCTTATGGTTTTGCGCTCGGGGGTTACGTCCTTTCCACGTACGGGAACATAATTGAGAGTAAACACTCTTCCCGCAATCTTTGCGGCAATGGGATCGTGCGACAAGCGTCCGTTCATCAATCCCAATCTTTTTACTATGTCAAGCAAGGATTCGTCGGTCCGTGCTTCGCATTCTATATTATTTATAATTAATTTCATATCGTTATTTTCCTTATTGATAAATTTTATGATCAGTCTAAAGATAAGTTTATGAGAAAACAAAAAGGTCCATCGAATCGGCAATTCAGATAGACCGGCTATACGATAAGCTACAGTACATTTAATCTATAAACACGCATCTTGTATTGTATATTATACACCATACGTTTCAAAATGTCAATAGTTTTTTGTGAAAAATCAACATACGATGTCGTTTTTGCTGTAATTTTATGGCAAAAATATTCAAAATTTAGGGTAAATTCAAGAATTATAAAGAAGAGGCTGTCGCATTAAGTAATGCGACAGCCTTTAGGAAATCTGTTATATTTAATTCTTCAAATCGATTATTTCCACGTCTTTGACCATATTTCCGTTGTGGTCGTTGAATATTACCTTTGCGGTGCCGTCCTTACCAAGGGTGAGAGCGCAACCCACAAAGCCTGCGGGGCGATTCTTCTCCTTGTTTGGGAATATCGGGCGAGAGCCGATAATAACGGGGCAAGGCTGACCCTTATGGTCTGCGGCGCAACCCTTGTAATAGATATTTGTGTGATGCTCGTGTCCGCAAAGCATAAGATCGGGTTTGATCTCCTCACGGAGAAGGCGCGACCACTCGGAGTAGGTGTCCTGCTCTATATCAAAGGGTGGCTCGTAGGTGTTGGTGAATACAAGGTGGCAAACAACAAGCTTGTGCTCAACGCCCTCTGCCTCATATTCGTCCTTGGCGTTCTCGATAACACGCTTGATAAATTCGGTTTCCGCAAGGCGGAACTGATGGAAGCATACCGTTACGCCGTACTCGGGGTGTCCGTCAAGCTTATCCTCACCACAGTCGAGAATAAGTCCCCAAACCGGTCCTACACGGAAGGTGTAATAGGTCTTCTCGTTAACGGTGGGAATAAACTGAGGCATATCCTCTGCGTGGATTCCACGGGTGTCGTGATTTCCTCTTGCAAAAACTACGGGGCAAGAGCCGCCCGTGATAGCCGAGGCGATCTCGTAAATAGCATTAAAATTCTCTATATCTCCGCTATGGTTAGGGATATCTCCGTTAAGCACCAAGAGGTCGATCGCATCACCAAAATAGCGTCCTGCGCCTACGGGCTCGTCAACAAGATTGTGAGCGTCTGCTATGTGGTAGATATTGATTTCTCTATCGGTGGGAACGGGACGGAAGGGGAGAGTTATAGAACGCTCTTCCTCGCTTATCGGGAAGTAAGGACGGCGGTCTATCATTTTAATGTAGTGAACGGTGTATTCCTTTGCCGTATCGAGAACCGAGCAAGGAAGCTTTACCTTGTGCATTCTTGTGTTGGAACGGAAAATTCCGTTGCAATCGTCGTAGTAGGTCTTGTCTCCAACGGTAACCCACATAATAACCTCGTCGTCAAAGGGAACAAATATAAAATAGTCCTTGTCTGCCGCCATAACCGTGGGGTAGCAGTGCATATATTCGGGGATAATAGGTTTTGCGTTCATAAAAAAACTCCTTTTGGATTTATGATTTGTAATTAAATTATATCACGGATTTCTCTTTTTTTCAATGGATAGTAAAAAATAAAGAAAATATATTGACAAAAGTTTTTGTGTGTGCTATAATTCATTTAAACCGATGAAGAGGAGAAGTAGGCTGAATACCAACTTCAAGCGAGTCGCGGGCGGTGGGAGCGCGATATGTTAGGAGCAGTTCGAATGGACCTTTGAGGGCAAGCGGAAAGGCGAAGGCTTAGTATGTGCGACGGTTGACCTGCCGTAACGGGTCGGCGTATTATAGGTACGCGCAGAGAGGACGCAAAGCGTCAAGCAGGGTGGCACCGCAGGATTTCCTGTCCCGGCAAAGAAATTTGCGGGGCTTTTTTTGTTCCGTAAAAACGCCATTTAGCTATTTAGAAAGGAAAAACAAAATGTCAGAGAAGAAGATTCCCTACAAAATTTATCTTGAAGAAAACGAGATGCCCAAGGCGTGGTATAACGTAAGGGCAGATATGAAAAAGAAGCCCGAGCCGTTGCTCGACCCCGAAACACACAAGGTTATGAGCGCAGAGCAGCTCTCCGAGGTGTTCTGCAAGGAGCTCGTTGAGCAGGAGCTTGACGATACCACGGCATATTTCCCCATTCCCGAGGAAATTCAAGGCTTTTATAAGATGTACCGTCCCGCTCCGTTGATCAGAGCATACTGCCTTGAGGAGAAGATGCAGACACCCGCAAAGATTTATTACAAGTTTGAGGGTAACAACACAAGCGGAAGCCACAAGCTAAACTCGGCTATCGCTCAGGCATACTATGCAAAGAAGCAGGGCCTTAGCGGCGTTACTACCGAGACGGGAGCAGGTCAGTGGGGTACTGCGCTTTCAATGGCGTGTGCTTACTTTGATCTTGATTGTAACGTATATATGGTTAAGTGCTCCTATGAGCAAAAGCCGTTCAGACGTGAGGTCATGCGCACCTATGGCGCAACCGTAACCCCCTCGCCTTCTATGGAGACCGAGGTTGGAAGAAAGATTCTTGCCGAGCACCCCGGCACGTCGGGAAGCCTTGGCTGCGCAGTTTCCGAGGCTGTAGAGGCGGCTTCTAAGAAGGACGGCTACAGATACGTTCTTGGTAGCGTATTGAATCAGGTTATGCTCCACCAGTCTATTATCGGCCTTGAAACCAAGGTTGCTCTTGATAAGTACGGCGTTAAGCCCGATATTATAATAGGTTGTGCGGGCGGCGGCTCGAACCTTGGCGGACTCATTGCTCCCTTTATGGGTGAGAAGCTCCGCGGCGAGGCTGATTATCGCTTTATTGCGGTAGAGCCTATGTCTTGCCCCAGCCTTACTCGCGGAAGATACGTGTTTGACTATTGCGACACGGGTATGATCTGTCCTCTTGTTAAGATGTATACTCTTGGAAGCAATTTCATTCCCGCGGCAAGCCACGCAGGCGGTCTCCGCTACCACGGAATGAACCCCACTCTCTCCGAGCTTTACGATCAGGGTCTTATGGAAGCCGTTTCGGTTGAGCAGACCTCTGTATTTGCTGCGGCAGAATATTTTGCAAGAGTCGAGGGTATTCTCCCCGCTCCCGAAAGCTCGCACGCTATTAAGGTTGCTATTGATGAGGCGCTTAAGTGCAAGGAAACGGGCGAGGAAAAGACTATAGTATTCGGTCTTACGGGTACGGGATATTTCGATATGATGTC
>JAZLCC010000132.1:0-9531 GCA_045614065.1 Eubacteriales bacterium
TATCAACGGTGTCCTTTGACCAATAGATAAACTCGCTTGACGTCTCCGCATAACAAACTCCGTCTTGAACGAGGTAGGCCTTAAGCGTGAGATAATAGCAAGACGAAGCAGGTACCTTGAACTGGTCTATCGGAACAGCAGAGCTAAACGTTGAATTTTTGCCCGCCGAAACGTAAACTTTTGGCGAATCATAGCTGCTCGCCGTAAAGTTCACCTTTACCTTCTGCCCCGTTGTTATTACCTTACAGGTCTCGGTTGCAAACGTCAAGGTAGGCTCGGCGTAATAGTTATTCATACTACCGAGGTTATAAACCTTTGTATATCCCATATCCAAAAGCTTTTGGAGCGCCTGTGTCGAGCGCTTTGCCATTGAGCAATACAAAACTATCGGCGTGGACTTATTGGGAACTACGGTGCTTATTTTATCCTCGATCTCTACGTAGTAGATATTCTTTGCGTTATTAATATGCCCCTCTGCAAACTCCTCCGCCGTGCGAACGTCAATAAGAACCGCGCCGTTGGAGATAAGCTTTTTTGCGGTCATAGGTCCTACGTTGTAATCAGAAATCATAGGCTCGGTCGAGGGAGTGTCCTGCGTGCCGTTCTGTACGTTAACGTGCTTACCCTCTGCCGTGTAAACAAGAGTTCCGTGAGACGGGATGGTTACTGTAATTCTGCCGTCAACGGCTATATCCTCGTGCGCCCACGCATCGTGAATAACCTCTACGTTTGCAAGTCCTACGTCGGAAAAGCTGATAGTTACCGTCTTTGCAGAATCGGTATCGTTAAGGAAGGCAAATGCCTTGGTGTTCGAATTTTTAGCTCCGAGATCCTTTACCCAAACCTCAACTCCGTTATAGGTCTTAACCTGCTTTGCCTGAAGGCAAGCAACGTCCTGATTTATTGCAATAAGCTCCTTGTTAGAGATTATCGAGAGAGTTTCATCGGAAATACTGTTAAGGTCCATTCCAAGCATGAGAGGCGTGGACATCATGCACCACATAGCAAAATGCGTCTTATCCTCTTCATATGACATTCCGTTTCCGACCTGAAGCATATCAAGATCGTTTACGTGTCCGGGACCGTGATATTTGTCAAGATAACGAATCTTGTCCACCTGATATATTACCGACTCGTAGGTGTTGGTTAT
Organism: Eubacteriales bacterium; assembly: GCA_045614065.1. Lineage (GTDB taxonomy): Bacteria > Bacillota > Clostridia > Oscillospirales > CAG-272 > HGM12713. The sequence continues at coordinate 1,151 of JAZLCC010000132.1, forward strand.
ATCCGCACCCGTTCTCCAAGAATCCGCACAGTCAACAACCCACTCACCGGGGAAAGCCCAAGAGCAAACGTTATATACCTTATCCTTTTCGGTAATCTCCTCGATATCCTTGATGATATCACCGATCTTTGTGTAGGCTTCCTCTTGATTGAGCTTAAGCTCTGTGCCGCCGCACCAGTCAACCTTTATGAAATCGTAATCCCAATCAATAAGATAACGGTAGAGATCCTTTTCCTCATGGCCGTAAAGTCCGACCTTTGTGTTTTGTCCCTCTCCGCTATACATAGCGGCACAGGTATTAGCACCCGCATCGGAATAAATTCCCGCCTTTAATCCCATAGCGTGAAGCTTTGTTGAAAGTGATTTCATTCCCGACGGGAAGCGCTCTGCGTGAACTTTAACGTATCCGTCGCTACCTCTGCCGTTCTGCCATCCGTCGTCAACGTTTACGTATACGTATCCAAGATCGTCAAGTCCGTACTCAACAAGCTTTTCTGCCTGAGAGAGAATTATCTCCTCGGATATTCTTGGGTGATATGCGTTCCATGACGCCCAACCCATGATAGGAGTTTTTCTTGGTCCCTCGGGCTCTGTTTCCTGCGGTTGATTTTGAGTTTCCTTCTTCTGCGTATTCTTGCCGCTCTCACCGTTCAATTCAAGAGTTTCGGAGAAGCTTTCGCTACCCGAATCGCCGTCAAGATTTGATCCGCACGCAACCAAGGTTGAAAGCAAGAGAATTACGGCAATTAATTTCAAAAAATTCCTTTTCATATTTTTCACCATTTATACTGCTAAAATTAAACTAAATTTTCTTTTTTCAAATATTCGCAAAGCTCGGTAAGCGAATCAAAGACGGTTGCGTCCTTGCCCTCAAACTTCTCTCTGCACTGATGCCCTGCGCAAACGATGTAGCAATCAGCAGAAAGTATCTTTGCCGTTTCAATATCGTGCGTTGTATCACCGATAAACAGCACTCTGTCATCGGGATGTCGCTCTCTAAACGCCTTTGCAATAGAAAGCTTTGAATCGGCATAGATGTTATCTATACCCATTATCTCCTCAAAATATCCTCGAACGTTAAGCTCGCCCGTTTGCGAGTCGAGCATGCTCTTCTCCGAAGCCGAGAGAATCGATTGCGGCACGCCGTTCGCCTTGAAAAATTCGAGCGAATCAATAACGTCGTCAAATAGCCTTGCTTTATCAAGATTACCAAGATAAAGCTCAACCCAATCCTCTGCAAGCTCGGTATACGGCGTTTTATCAAAATCAAAGCCAAGCTCACGGTAATAATCTACCACGGGAAAATCGAATATTTCACGGTAGGATTTTCTATCAACCTGCTTATCAATACCGTTATTTTTAAGCAAGAGGTTGATAGTATATATTCCGAGCTCAACGTCGTCAAGTATCGTTCCGTTGAAATCCCAAATACAGTAATTATATTTCATATTAAAGCTACTCCTATCAAAAATGGCACCCTATTTAAGGTGCCATTTTTATATATTCTCAAGCTGCCGCTGCGGGAGCCTCGTATATACCCTTGCCCGCGAGCCACGTCAAGTAATAAGCGCCAATTTTTTCAAGAACAGCCTTAGCCTCGTCAGACTCAAGCATAGCATTCATCTCGTCAATTGCCTCGTCGAGCTCTGCGTTGTTCTTTGCGGCAATGATCTTATCGTAAGCCGTCTTGGAATCAGCCTCTATCTTAGCCATAGGCGCAAGATCCTGACCTGCTCCTATAAGAGAGTAACCAAACAAAAGATCAAGCTTTGCATCGGCGTTCTGCGCGAGTATTCTCTCGCTTCTTGCGGGATCGTCATCAACTGTGGGATAAACCGCTGCAAGGTTACCGATTCTTTCGGGAGCGATATCGTAAATATATCTATCGTCCTTAGCCTGCTTCTGAATTACTCTGTAAGGATTATCGTTCTTATCAAGAACGTCGGAATTTGTCCAAATGTAATTTTCGCCCTCAACACCGTGTGCGAGAAGGTTTATAAGTGCCTCGTTGGTGTAAAGCTCTGCGAGAATTCTTGCGCTCGAGGACAAGCTCTTATTCTGAGAACTTATTGCGATAACGTTCTCATAGAACGCCTCGGTGGTAAGCGTAGGAGTATCTACAACGGTGATCTCATAATCCTCGCTGTACTGATCAATAACCTCAAGTCCGCCCTTAATGTAGCCTACTGCGAATGGCTTAGAGGAATCAGCTGCGCTATAGTATCCGCTGATCTCATAATTCTTAAGGCGCTTGATCTGATCGATAACGTTGCCGTTACCGCTATCAGTAGTTGCGTTGATTCCGCTCATTGCGGGGTATGCATCCTTTGCACCCGAAACCCAATCGGAGTTATACGTACCTGCAAGGATAGAGAAATCATTGCTTGTAGCTCCGTTTGCATCGGTGCCAAAGAACTTAACGTCGTCAAATACAAGAACACCCTCGGAAGAGTAGAAAGGTTCGTACTCGGGATAGAAATTGTTAACCATAGCCAAAAGCTCTGCGCACTCGTCGCTTACGGGAGAAACTATCTGACTTGAAGCATACTGAGTGGACTTAAGCACGTCCTTGTGAACAAGCATGTAAGTGTACTCACCAACTGCGGTGTTGGTAGGCATCATATTATAGCTACCGTTGATCTTCTTTACGTTCTGATAGAAGATAGAGCTGATATTTCCCTTAAGACCGCTTGCGTTGTTTATAAGCTCAGCCTCAAAGTCCGCAAGGTATTCTGCATTCTTGTACTCCAAATACTTATCGTATCCGCTGAAGTAGAAAAGGTCTACCTGAAAATCCTCAACGGGGGGATAGTATCTTGAAGGAAGTCCGTTTTCGTCGGTGTAAACGGGAGCCTCGGTCTCCTTTCCAAGGTGCTCCTTGTTACCGTAGTAGGTCTTCATTTTCGCAAGATTTTTTTCAAGAGTCGTATAATATTCATCTTCTGTAAAATACTTAAGATCAAGCTTGATCTTGTAAGCATCAACAATAGCGTTAACAGCGTTCTCAACAAGAAGCTCCTGCTCTGCGCTTACCTTGCTATCCGCAAGAATGTACATAGTAAGCGTTACGGCGCCCTTGGAGGTATCTTCGCCTATCTGGTTCATAAGCTCATCTCTGCTCTTTTCGCCACAGCCCACGAATGAAGCAATTATCATAAGTGCGCACAAAGCGAGACAAAGAATTTTCTTTTTCATTGTATTCCTCCCACTAACCCGAATAAAAATCCGAGAACATAATATTTATATTATTTTACTACATTTTGCCTTAAAAGTCAAGGGCTTTATTGCACTTAATCCAAAAATCCGCGAAGATGTCTGGTTCTTTGAGGATGGCGAAGCTTACGGAGAGCCTTTGCCTCTATCTGACGTATTCTCTCTCTCGTTATATCAAACTCCTTACCTACCTCTTCAAGAGTTCTCGTTCTTCCGTCGTAAAGACCAAAGCGAAGCTTGATTACGTGCTCCTCTCTGGGTGTAAGGGTATGAAGCTCGCGCTCAATAACCTCACGAAGAATGGTCGTTGCAACCGCATCTGCGGGCGAGGGGGTATCCTCATCGGGGATAAAGTCGCCAAGGTGGCTGTCCTCCTCCTCACCGATAGGCGTTTCAAGAGATACGGGATCCTGTGCGATCTTCATTATCTCTCTTACCTTCTCTGCACTCATACCCATCTTCTCGCCGATCTCGTCGGGAGTAGCCTCTCTGCCGAGCTCCTGAAGCATCTGACGGGAATATCTTGAAACCTTATGTATAGTTTCAACCATGTGAACGGGTATTCTTATAGTTCTTGCCTGATCGGCAATGGCTCTTGTTATAGCCTGACGGATCCACCATGTTGCATAGGTGGAGAACTTATATCCCTTGCTGTAATCAAACTTATCAACAGCCTTCATAAGTCCAAGGTTTCCTTCCTGAATAAGGTCAAGGAAGAACATACCCTTTCCTACGTATCTCTTTGCGATACTTACAACAAGACGAAGGTTGGATTCAACAAGCTCGTTCTTTGCCGCGCGCTTATCCTCCTCGGTGGATGCCTCGTTGATCATTATCTCGGCAAGCTCTCTCTCACGTTCCGTGGAAAGAAGCGGTACTCTACCGATCTCCTTCAAGTACATTCTTACGGGGTCGTCAACCGCAAGACCCTCCTGCTCAAGAATACGCTCCATCGCATCTCCGTTGCCGAATGCCTCAACCTCGGATTCGATTGCGCTCATCTCGGCAGAGGATACCTCGTCCTCGGTAAGCTCTATTCCGTTATCCTCGAGGGTATCGTAGAAGCGGTCAAGACCTATCTCCTCGGCAACTCTCTCAAAGTCATTCTCCGAGAGCTTGCCCTGCTTGCCCTTTTCAATTATCTCCTCGATATCTACCTCTATAGACTTTTCGTTTTCGATCTTTTCATTAACTGCCATGTTTTTTTCCTTCCAAAAATAAGCTCTTTTTTATTTTATATATTTTTATTTTTCTTTTGTTTTAATTCTTCCTGCTTGCGTCGAAGCTCGGAGAACGGATCGCTATCGGGCGATGATTGCTTTTCGGATTCCTTTTTGAGTCCCTCAACAAACGAGAGGAAAACGCTCCTATCATTACGCGCAAGCATTCTTCTGTCAAGCTCGGTCTTTTCAAGTCGGCTCATTTCATCAAGCGTGAAATACTGACCCAAAAGCGCTCTTGAATATCCGCCCTCGCTCCTTTCAAGCTCGCAAAGCGCACTAAATGCTCTCTTGCCGAAATCGGTGATGAAATTGTCTGCGCTAAGCCCTACGGCGCCGCTTGCAGCCTCGGCTCTAAACTCGTCAAAGATAAGCATCAAGCCTATAATAGCCTCCTCGTTTGCCGTAGCTCTTATATTCTTTGCGGCATCGATATTAACTCTGTCGCCTATATGCTTTATCGAGAGCATAGCCTCCTTGCTTTGCGCATTCTTTGCCTCGCGCTCGATGCGCCGCCTTATGCGCTCAACGTCGGATGCAAGTGAATCTGCGCTAATCGACAAAAGCTCCGCCGCACGACGAATATATATATCACGCTCGACCTGACTGTAAACGCTTGCAATAAGAGTGCAAACCTCGCTTGCCGCCTTTACCTTCTCTTCAACGAGGGTAATATCGTGCGCCGAAAGGATCTTATCTACGTTGTAGTCAAACCCCGTCTTACTCTCGCCCAAAAGCCGTCTAAAGCTCTCTGCGCCGAATTTTTTAATATATTCATCGGGGTCCTTTGCTCCCGACATTTTAAGTATTCTAACCTCAACTCCGACCTCGCCAAGAAGCCTTATGGCCTTCTGCGTTGCGGTTTGTCCCGCATTGTCCGAGTCATAGCATATAACAACCTTTTTCGTGTATTTTGCAAAGACTCTCGCTTGCTCCGAGGTTATTGCCGTTCCAAGCGTTGCAACGGCATTCTCAAATCCCGCCTCGTGTAAGGCGATAACGTCCATATAGCCCTCGCAAAGAAGCATCTGCTCCTCGCACTTCTTCTTTGCAAAATTCAGCGCAAAGAGATGTCGGCTCTTTTTGAACGCAGGTGTATCTGACGTATTAAGATATTTTGGCTTCGAATCGTCCATAACTCGTCCGCCAAAAGCCACTATGTTTCCCGCCGTGTCGATTATCGGGAAGATGACTCGGTTGCGGTAATAGTCAAACGGTCTGCCCGTCTTTTTGCTCTTGCCTGCAAGAAAGCCTACGATAAGCTCCTCATCGGTATATCCGAGCCTCTTTAAATGAGCCGTAAGCATTCCAAAATCGTTAGGCGAATATCCGAGTCCAAAGCGCTTAATGGTTGCCATGCTAAGCTTTCGCTTTTCAGAAAGATATTCGAGCGCCTCGGCTCCTATATCCTTATCCATAAGGCAATTTCTAAAGAACTTTGCCGCCTCGAGATTCATAGCGTATATACGCTTGCGTGAAACTCCGACCTCGTTTTGGGCGGAATTATCCTCGGGTATCGTTATTCCCGCACGAGCGGCAAGAAATTCGAGAGCCTCGACGTAATCAAGATTTTCAACCCTCATAATAAAGGTTATAACGTCGCCGCCCGAGCCGCATCCAAAGCAATAACAGGTCTTTGTTGCGGGGAAAACGGTGAATGATGCCGTTTTCTCATTGTGAAATGGGCAAAGCCCAGAGAAGTTCGAGCCCGCACGCTTAAGGCTGACGTAAGAGCCTACCACGTCGGATATCTCGTTTCTGTAAATTATCTCATCAATTATTTCTCTTGCGATCATTGCTTCCCCTTCCATACCTTAGGGATACAAAGATCGGTATAGACCTCCGTCGCATACCTATCGGTCATTCCCGAAATAAAGTCGCAAGCGCAACGCTCGATAGAGTCTATATCTATGCGCTTTTTATAGGCATCGGGCATTTTTTCGGGATTCTTTACGAAATACTCAAAGAGATACGCAAGCATATCCTGTGCCTTAAGCTCCTCTGCCCTTGCCGTGGGGTAGCGGTAAACGTTTTCAAAAAGGAAGCCTCGCAATATATCCATTGCCGCATAAACCTCTTTCTCCATAGTTACCATTGGAGCATCGGTGCTTTCCTTAATTATTGAATTTACCATAGTATTTATTCTTTGCGAGTGCTTATTTCCAAGCACCTCGCGTATTTCCTTGGGAATATCGTCCTCCGAGAGGATTCCCGCTCTGCACGCATCGTCTATATCGTGGTTAACGTAGGCTATTCTGTCGGCGTATTTAACCACTATTCCCTCAAGCGTCGATGCAAGATTGCCGCCCGTGTGATTAACTATTCCGTCGCGGACCTCCCACGTAAGGTTAAGACCTGCTCCGCCGTTTTCAAGTATCTCAACCACTCTAAGGCTCTGCTTATAGTGCGTAAAGCTCTTATCAAAGCATTTCTGCATTGCATCCTCGCCCGCGTGTCCAAACGGAGTATGACCCAAATCGTGTCCGAGTGCTATTGCCTCGGTAAGATCCTCGTTGAGCCTCAACGCCCTCGCTATTGTTCTCGCTATCTGCGTAACCTCAAGCGTGTGCGTCATTCTTGTTCTGTAATGGTCATCGGTAGGTGAAATAAAGACCTGCGTTTTGTACATAAGTCTGCGGAACGACTGACAGTGTATTATCTTATCTCTATCACGCTGAAACTCTGCTCTAACGTCGCATACGTCGTACGGACGCTCTCTGCCCTTGGTGTTAGCCGTTAAAAAAGCATATTTTGATAAATTGCGTCTTTCGTTCTCAAGACTGCATTCCACTATGCTCTTCTGATTCATATGTACACCTCCGCTTCGTTATATTTTTTCTTGCAAAAATTTTTCGTCATTTAAAATATACGCAAAAAAAAGTCGATTTACTTTTTTTCTTGCAAATTTTTTAAAAGTTTTTTGTGATTGGGGTGTTCTGCAGGGGAGAAAACTTTCTTAAAAGAAAGATTTTCTCCCCTGCACCCCTCTTTCAAAGAACCAAACAGGGAAATTATTTAATTAAAAATTAAAAATTAAAGATGAAAGTGAAAAGAATGATGAAGATTTTGCGAAGCAAAATCAACCGAAATTATTCATTTTCATTCTTCAATATTCATTATTCATTTAATTTTCCGGTAGGGGCAAATTTAACGAAAGGCTCCCCCTTGAGGGGAGGCTCCCGTCGGAGACGGGTGGTGAGGTGTAGGATGCGAAGCATCCGTGCTCCAAAAAAATAAAGTAGCTTTTATCTTAAATAACGCCGTCTTCGACGGCTACACCGCATCCGTCAACCGCATCACTCGCTACGCTCGCTCGGGTTGACACCTTCCCCTCAAGGTGAAGGCTTTTGATAGAATTGTGCCAAATAGTAATAGAAAGCACAAAAATATCAATTTCGCGGTAGGGCGTACGTCTTGCTCCCGCCGTTTTTAATACACAAACCTTGTTCGTGTCATCCGGTAGGGGCGAACTGCGTTCGCCCGCGGGAGCACCAAGGCGCTCCCCTACGGGTGAAAATGTTGATTTTTGAAAATATCAAATTTTATTGTTTTTCGGACAGTCGAGGACGCCTGTCCCTACAATTAAAGGGGTGTGTGCGCATAGGTCGAACGCAGAATGTGCGCAAAACCTTCCTTTATGGAAGTTTTTGCGGAGCTTTTTTCAAAAAGCGACCCTAAAACAGTGCGAACATAGCACTTGCAAACGTCGAGCGCACTATGTAATTTTTATATATCCCCCGTTCAGTTCTTTGAAAAGGGGGTGTGGGGGAGAAATCTTTCTTTTAAGAAAGTTTCTCCCCCACATATACCATTAATTATTATTCAAATCACTTAACAAATTCAGCGTAGATAGCGCGGAGAGTGTTATCGAAATCGTGCTCTTCAACGCCCACGATAATAGAGAACTCGCTTGAGCCCTGATCTATCATACGGATATTGATACCCGCA
>JAZLCC010000133.1:0-7901 GCA_045614065.1 Eubacteriales bacterium
CCTTTAATTGTAGGGACAGGCGTCCTCGACTGTCCGAAAAACAATAAAATTTGATATTTTTAACAATTAACATTCCAATCTGTAGGGGAGCGCCTTGGTGCTCCCGCGGGCGAACGCAGTTCGCCCCTACCGGATGACACAAAAAACGTTAGCGTATCGCAAAAAACGGCGGGAGCAAGCCGTACGCCCTACGGTAAATACCGTAACAACAAAAAACAATTTTTAATTTTAAATTCAATATATCCCCCCGTTCAGTTCTTTGAAAAAGGGGTGTGGGGGAAAAATAAAAACACCCGATCTCATAAAGAAATCGGGTGCGCAAGCTTAATATTTGATATTACAGTGGGCGAGTTTGGTTGTCGGCACTGCCGACCTTTCTTTTAAGAAAGCTTCTCCCCCACGTATACAACCAATATACAACTACATATATTCACAAATCACTTTTCATAGAACAAAACGCCAAGGGTGTTAGGTCCGCAATGGCTCGAAATAACGCCGCCTGCCTGAGTTTCAAGTATTTCATCGAAGCGATCAAGCTCAACAAGTCTTGCCTTAACGGCATCAATTATTTCACGATCAGAGCCCGAATGAGTAACGAAAACTCTGCGTGTATCAGCCTTTTGCAATGCAGGAATAAGTCCGTCAACGTATGCCATAACCGCAACCGAGGGCTTACCACGCACCTTGCGTCCTGCGCCCATCTTACCATCCTTAACAAGAATTTCAGGATGGAGCTTAAGAGCATTTGCCATAAATGCCTCAACTGCGGTACAACGTCCGCCACGAGCCAAGAAGGTAGGCGTGTCTATGACAAAGCTTGCGCGAACAAGATCTCTTGCTCCCTCAATTTCAGCAACGATATCCTCTGCGCTCTTGCCCGCATCACGAAGCTCTGCGGCGCGAAGAACCTGAAGACCTATTCCCGTTGAGAGATTTTTTGAATTTATAACAAATATTCTATTATACTCGGTATCCTCTGCAAATATGCGAACTCTATTGCAGGTACTACTCATTTCCTCTGAAATACCGATAAAAATTATATCATCCCCCGCTTCAACCATAGGCTGTAAGGTGGACTCGATCTTGTCAAAAGGTACCGCTGATGTCTTTGGCGTGGTCTTATGCTCGTCAGACCATTTATAAATTTCCTCGGGTGTAATATCGATGCCGTCCAGATAAGTATCTTCTCCAAGTGTGATGCAAAGCGGAATAATACTTATCTTGTACTTTTCAATAAGCTCTTGCGAAAGATCGCAAGTACTATCAGAAACTATTTTGATCATTTTAATCCGTTCACTTCCTTAATTTTTGTTTAAATCCATTTTTTTATTTTATAAAGAGACTGTCTCAAACGCAAATTTGAGACAGCTCTTTTTTAAGGGCTAAGCAAAATTCGGCAAAATTCCGAGCTCGAGAGTCCTTAGATTATTCAGTAGTGTAGTTATCAAAGTATCCCTGAATGTAAACGATGGGAGTTCCCTTGTCGCCCGAACCCGACGTAAGGTCGCAAAGCGAGCCTATAAGGTCGGTAAGACGGCGGGGAGTGGTTCCCTCGGAAGCCATTTTGCCAACGAGGTCGGTATCCTTAGTCTGGATCTTCTCCTTAATAGCAGCCTTGGGCGCCTCGCCCGAAAGGTCTGCAAAATCGTTATCAGCAAGGTACGTAAGCTTGAGCTCGTTAGGCGTACCCTCAAGGCCTGCGGTGTATGCAGGAGAAACAACGGGGTCTGCGAGCTCCCAAATCTTTCCAATAGGATCCTTAAATGCGCCGTCGCCGTAAACCATTACCTCAACGAGCTTGCCCGTCTCCTTAAGAATTCTATCCTGAATGTCCTCAACGAGTGCCTGACAATCACGGGGGAAGAGCTTTACCTGAGTTTCGGTTGCCTTGTTTGAGCCAAGCAAGCCGTAATTCTCATTGTAGCCGCTTCCGTTTACGGGTGCGCTGAGTATCTCGTCAAGTCCGAATACCTTCTCTGCTCCCGCAGACTTAAGCAAGCGCTTAGTGCGTGCTCTTGTGTGAATGTCGCAATTTATTACGTTTTTCGTATAGTTCAAAACCGTTCTGGGATCGTTTGCAAATACGATCTCAACCTCAGCTCCGCACTCCTTAACGAGCGACTCGTAATACTCAACGTAGTCAACTCCCGTAAATGGATGCTTCTCGTAGCCGAAAAGCTCACGGTAGGTCTTAAGATCAAGAACGTCGCTGTAAGGATTTACTCCCTTTTCGTCAAGAGCGTCAAGACTCAACAAGTGATTTCCTACCTCGTCAGAGGGATAAGAAAGCATCAAAACAACCTTCTTTGCTCCCATAGCAATTCCGCGAAGGCAGATTGCAAAGCGGTTGCGGCTGAGTATCGGGAAGATAACGCCAACGTCCTCTCCGCCAAACTTTGCCTTTACGTCTGCGGCAATATCGTCAACGGTTGCGTAGTTGCCCTGCGCACGTGCAACGATTGCCTCTGTCATAGCCACGATATCACGATTTCTTATTTCATAGCCCTCCTCACGAGCGGCGGTGATTACCGACTCGGTTACGATGGCTGCGAGATCGTCTCCGCTTCTAATAATAGGAGCTCTTACTCCTCTTGAAACTGTACCGACCATACGACTCATATTTACTCTCCTCCTCTAAGCCTGTAAGACTTAGAAAAAACATTAGATTTTTACCTTAGTATTATACCACAAAAATATTTGAATGTAAATATTTTTTGTACGGTTTTTATTAGATTTAATTGATTTTTTGCTTTTATTGGATTGATTTTTTGTGTGGAAAGGAAACCTTTTTTTAAAAAGTGGCAAATAATTCAAAAAGCGACCTAATTTATAATAACATCTAACTCATACACCGCTTTTTCTTTTGACACCGCAAGCGCAAAAGAAAAAGCTAACAAAAAGAAAATGCTATATGATATGGGGCGTTGCCCCAGACCCCATTCGCTTTTTTGAGAAAAAAGCGAAACAAAAAACTATCCGTTTGGTGCAGTGCGAACATAGCACTTTCAACCGTCGAGCGAAAATGTGCGCCAAAAATCTTCCTGTTGGAAGTTTTTTGCGCCACTTTTTTTCAAAAAAGTGGCAAACAAATAGTTATTCCTCGATAGATTCGGTATCGCCCTCATCGTAGCGCAATGGGATTCCGTATTCCCTCTCGTAGATTTCTTTCCAAATACGGAAATTCTCGTCAGCCATTTTCTGCGCATTTATTCCCGTACGAACGCCATCCTCGGGATAGATCGGAGGCGACACGTGAATTGTATATTCCTGAATCGGAAATCCGTCGGCACCGATAAGCTTTGTATCCTTCATAGTAATAAAGCAAGGAAGAACGGGAAGCTTATTCTTTGCGGCAAGATAGAATCCGCCCGCCTTTAAGGGCTTGGGCTTACGGTAATTCCACCACATGCTCTGCTCGGGATAGATAAGCACAAAATGACCCGACTTAAGCAACGTGTCGGTCGCCCTTGTAAACTCCTTCATAGCACTTGGATTTGAGGAAAGCGGAAGAGTGTTGCAATGCCTCATAAGGTATCCGAAGAAGCCGGGGAACGACGTATAATTTCCCTCTCTTATAATTCTATAAAATTTTCTCTTTTTATGCCCCGAATATTCGTAAGCAAGCTGAATTGCAAAGCTATCAAAGGCATTAAAGTGATTACAGGTAATAATAGCTCCGCTGTTGAGATTTGAAAAATTCTCAATGCCGATTATATCCTTAACTATGAGCTGATCGTTTTGAATTATATTATTCAAATAGCGCCTGGCTAACGAGAAGGCGAACTTTGACTTTATTCTGCTTGTAAGCTTTGCGCCAAGATAATCAACCTCACCCGGCTGTATCTCACGTCCGGGGGGATCGTCCTCAACGTCCTCGTCAAATCGTCCTTCTCGTTCAAACTGAGCAATCTTCTCAAGAATTTTAACTCTATCGGAGGCTCTCTCCTCAGAAATTCTTGCCATATAATTATCCTCTCTCTCGGTCTCGTTTTTAGCAAGCTCTGCAAGCTTTACGGCAGACTCTGCGTCTCTTGCGCGCTCTGCGTCGGTATAAGAATCAAGAATTGCCTTTATCGAATCGTAAACCTCGGTCTTTTCTGCATAGCTCCAGAAAATATCACCGCATCTGCAATCCTCGTAGTGCCAAGGCTTTGACACCATTATATAATGAACTACGTTCGCCTCTTCAATGGGGTAAACGAGCTCACCGAACATCTCGGTATTCCAGGTCTGCGGAAGCCAAAGAACGTGATCTCGACAGATTATATTAAGATAATCCTCGTCCTGCGTTACACGAAAATCGTAAACTCCGAGAAGACGCACAAAATCCTCAAGCACCTTCTTCTCTCTAAAGCGTCTGCAGTTGATAAAAAGAATACCCGCATTAAAATATGCGTTTCTATCTATGCCAAGGCATTTCTCAACGTAGGTTCCGTAAACGTCCTCTTGCACCATAACCTGCTCGTGGCAAGCGGCAATGTCGTAATCGCTTATATCGTAATCGTAAAGCTTTGAAATATCCCCCGTAACAATAGTATCGCTATCTATATAAATAGCCTTGTCAAGCTCGGGGTACATCTCGGCTATAAACATTCTATAATACGTGGTGTTCGAATAATAATCACGGATAGGCAATACCTCGCATATTCCGTCAAGATAATCGGCTACGTTATCAAAGCTTATCTCAAAGCACTCGTCCGAGAGCTTAAGCATCATTTCTTGCGTTGATGGCTTGATGTTTGTGTGAAGAACGTGTACGTGGTACTTTTTGTCTCTTGAAGCGTTTTGCTTCATAGAATAAAAGGATACCAGGGTGAACTTCACAAAATTATCGTCGCACGCATAAAAAACGTGTATTTTCTCATTGTTCAGCATTGAATTTTCTCCTAAATTCCTCTTTGAGTCCAAGATATTCGTCAAGAATATCGTCGAATTGCGTATACTTAAATATTTTGCGCACCTTATCAACGTGCCACTGCTTTATATTTGCCGTGTGGGGATAAGGGAGCCAGAAAAGGCGCTTTGAAAAATGGCGCACTACGGTATGCTTATGCAAAAATTTCTGATCGTTGAATTTTTGCGGAAGCATTTTTTTCTTCGTTGTTGAGCGGATTATTGCGCTTTGATCTGCAAAGGTGAGCTTCTTTTTTCTTATAAGCTCACGGGCCTTAACGAGAAGTCCCGTTTTGCGCATCATCTTCAAATTCCAAAGCATAACACCCGCATTTACGTAGTTGGGGCTTATAAGATATTTTCCGTAATGATCTCTTGCCGCGGCGTATTCAACGTTCTCAACGTCAACGCTGTAAAGCAAATTAATATCACGGTTGAACATAACGTCAACGTCAAGATAAAGTATCTTATCGGGAAGTCCCTCTACCCTATCGGCGAGAAGCCTTATTAACGTATAAGGCGAGCAATATGCGCTCTCGTTTGGCGAGCCCGCAAACTCCTCGTTATAAAGAGCTGTAACGTCGAATTTCACCACCGAATTTTCGGGGTTGTATTTTTTTATCACCTCGTCAAAAAACTCTACCTGATCATCCGATATCGGCAGATATTCAGGCTTTATGTGGCTTACGTCCATAGTAAGCATATAAAATCTCAACGGCTCGGTAAGTACACTGCGCTTCATTATCGACAAAGCGCAGGTAAGCGCTCCGTCAAAGACCTTATCGTTACCGCAAAGCATTATATTTATCATTATTATTCCTCTTCTGCATCCTTTTCACTCACGGGGATATACTTTATCCATTCTACGTTTGAGAGCTTTGCACGCTGACGCATTGCAAAATATACCTCGTCGCGAAGTCTTTTTCTTCTCTTGCGCATCGGCAAAAAGCTATCGGGATAAAACGGTCCGTCGATATAGGTTACTATCTGCGGATGCTCGCTCTTCCCTTTTTTCTGATATGTGTTTGTAAAGCAAAAAATCGGAGTTTTGTGCTTTATCGGATAGGAAAACGATGCATCACCAAACGGGCGTATCTTGGTGTAATACGGCCATATATGCGCCTCGGGGTAAATAAACACCGCTCTGCCCTCATTTATTCTCTGCTCTACCGCCGCCGAAAAATTTCTTGTTGCCGCCAAATCGTCGGGAAGCGGAAGTCCGCCCATATAAGGCGTTACTCTGCCAAGATATGGCATTGAAACGTTGTTGGGATGAACTATTATATGCGCGGTTTTGGGAAATACTACGAACGAGGGAATAAGCGGATCGCCAAGTATTTGCGTGTGGTTTCCGTAAACGAAATATCCTTGCTTTTTAAAGCCCTTAAGCTTCTCTTTGCCAACTATTTTGTGCCTATATTTAATTTTAGTATAAAAAAACGCAATCGGGGTTGCTACAATTCTATACCAAAAGAAGCACAATATCGGATTTCTTATATATTTCCACGAGCCGTCGATCTTCTTCGGCTCAATCTCGGCTGTCGAAAACTCGTCGTTAAGCTCGTCGCGGTAATATATCGTCTCGCGAGAGCTTTTATTTATTTTCTCATTTTTATTATTCTCTGCACCTGCCATTTTTATCTTTCCTTTGCGTGCATTTTTAAAAAATATCAAATGTAGTATTCGATACTATATTACCACACATTCCCGATTATGTCAATAACTTTTTTTAATTTTATTTTCTTGTATAAAAGAGTTTTTAGCTGTCAAAAATAAGAATACACGAAAGTAACCAATCAAAAAGGAGTCAAAAAAATGCCATCATTTAATAATAACAAAAAAAGCTTTAGTGAAAAATTCAAGGACGAAAAGCTTCGTCGCTCTTATATACTGACCGCCGTGGCTCTCTGTCTTGCCGTAGTAATAATTACGGTAACCGCAATTATCGCAAATCGCAACGAGCCTTCCGTAGAGCCTGCTCCCAAGGAGACCGAAAAGTCTACTATCAAGGCAGAAACCGATGCTCCCACTACCGAAACTCTTGCTCCCGAGGAAACTCAAAAGCCCACGCAAAAGCCGTCAGGCGGTTCCTCGGGCGTTAGCTCCTCTCTCCCCTCGTTCACGCTTCCCGTTAGCGGTACTCTCACCAACAAGCACGATCCCGAGCTTCAGGTCTTTTCACCTACAATGAAGGACTACCGCGTTCACTTGGGTATTGATATAGAAACCGATGAAAATGCCCCCGTATACGCCGCCGCAGACGGTACCGTTTCTAAAATTTGGGTTGATACCCTTATGGGCTACTGCGTTGCCATCAAGCATTCGGGCAACTGTGTAACGGTCTACAAAAACCTCTCTCCCACTCTTCCCGAGGGTATTGCCGAGGGCGTGTCCGTGCGCTCGGGTCAGCTTATAGCTACCGTTGGAACAAGCGCTATGGTCGAGGTCGCCGACGAGCCTCATCTTCATTTTGAAATGACCGTCTCCGATCTCGCCGTCGATCCCCTCGAATATTTCGACGAGGATTCCTTGAAGGCTATTACCAAGGAATAAAATTAAGGTTTATCTTTGTTACGAGGGAGAAACTTTCTTAAAAGAAAGGTCGGCAGTGCCGACAACCAAACTCGCCCACTGTAATATCAAACATTAAGCTTGCACACCCGATTTCTTTATGAGATCGGGTGTTTTTATTTTTCTCCCCACACCCCCTTTTCAAAGAACTGCACAGGAAAATATATAAAAATACATAGTGCGCTCGACGGTTGAAAGTGCTATGTTCGCACAAATTTGATAGGCTCCCTCCGAGAATGGGCTCCCGTCGGAGACGGGAGGAGGAGTAAGCGCAACAATAGATTTTGTACTCTTGATAACATAAAATTCTTATGTACGCGCGCCCCCTTCCGTCAACCGCTTCGCTCACATTTTGTTCGCTCGGGTTGCCACCTCCCCCCGCGGGGAGGCTCTGGTTACTTTTCACCGCCACGGCAAGGGTGATGCATTTTAAGGCT
>JAZLCC010000134.1:0-15632 GCA_045614065.1 Eubacteriales bacterium
AAGATAGGTAAAGCAGTAAAATCCTTTACCGTTGCGGGTAATTTCTTTGAGCTTATAAAGAATATCGAAGCGCTTTCAAATAACGTAAAATTCGGCTTTCCTGCCGGATTTACCGTGTTTGGCGCACCAAATACCTTAATAAGAAGCTGTTCTGTTGCAGGAACTTAAATTAAACTATTGACAAAACGTGTCAAAGTGTGGTAAAATAAAATTTGTTATTTATTAAACGAATTATACGCAGCCAGCGTATAGGGAAGGAAAAATAAAAATGAAAAACACAGAAAAAACAATGGACAAAATAGTTGCGCTTTGCAAAACGAGAGGCTTTATATTTCCCGGCTCGGAAATATACGGCGGTCTTGCAAACACTTGGGACTACGGCCCTCTCGGCGTAGAGCTTAAGAATAACGTTAAGCGCGCTTGGTGGAAAAAGTTTGTTCAGGAAAACAAGTACAACGTAGGTCTTGATGCCGCAATTCTTATGAATCCCCAAACCTGGGTAGCTTCGGGACACCTCGCAGGCTTTGCAGATCCTCTTATGGACTGCCGTGAGTGCCACGAGAGATTTAGAGCTGATAAGATTATTGAGGATTGGTGCGCAGAGAAGGGATACGTTCTTGAAAAGCCTATTGATGCGTTTACTCAGGCAGAGATGAAGGCATTCGTAGAGGAGCACGAGATTCCTTGCCCCACCTGCGGAAAGCATAACTTTACCGATATCCGTCAGTTCAACCTTATGTTCAAGACCTTCCAAGGTGTAACAGAGGATGCAAAGAACACGGTTTATCTCCGTCCCGAGACGGCACAGGGTATTTTTACAAACTTCGTAAGCGTTCAGAGAACCACAAGAAAGAAGCTTCCTTTCGGTATTGCACAGATAGGTAAGTCTTTCCGTAACGAGATAACCCCCGGTAACTTTATTTTCCGTGTACGTGAGTTTGAGCAGATGGTGCTTGAGTTCTTCTGCAAGCCCGGAACCGACCTTGAGTGGTTCAGCTATTGGAGAAGCTTCTGCCATGATTGGTTGCTTGCAATCGGTCTTAAGGAGGAAAATTTGAGACTTCGCGATCACGATCCCGAGGAGCTCTGCTTCTACTCTAAGGCAACTACCGACTTTGAGTTCTTGTTCCCCTTCGGATGGGGCGAGCTTTGGGGCGTTGCTGACCGTACCGATTATGACCTTACACAGCATCAGAATACTTCAGGTAAGGATCTTACTTATTTCGATCCTGAGACCAACGAGCACTACGTTCCTTACGTAGTAGAGCCCAGCCTTGGTGTTGAGCGTACCGTTCTTTCGGTTCTTTGTGATGCATATGATGAAGAGATCGTTGATGCAGAGAAGAATGATACCAGAGTTGTAATGCACTTGCATCCTGCTCTCGCTCCCTTTAAGGCGGCGGTTCTTCCTCTCTCAAAGAAGCTTTCTGAGAAGGCAGAGGAGATATACTCTGATCTTACCAAGTATTTCAGCGTAGACTACGACGAGGCAGGCTCTATAGGAAAGAGATATCGCCGTCAGGATGAGGTAGGTACTCCTCTTTGCATTACCTACGACTTTGATTCTGAGGTTGATAACTGTGTAACTGTTCGTGATAGAGATACTATGGAGCAGGTAAGAATCCCGATAAGCGAGCTTCGCGCTTATATTGAGAAAGCAATAGAATTTTAAAATAAAAGGAGAAGAATATGGCGGAAGGTGGAAGAAAAGGCGGCGCAACGAGAGTCCTTACGAGTATGGTTTTCATTGCACTCGGACTCGGTTATGCAATAGATGCCGCAGTTAGTCTTTTTGAAGGTGATTTTGAGTTAGTTCTCGGTCTTAATTCCGTGCTTGGACTTTTGATGTTCGTTCTTGGCGTAATGGGAATTTCCAAGGCTTCTATGAAAGCCTGCAGAACGATTGCAGTAGTAATTTGTCTTCTTTCAATTGCTATTTTTGTAATCGATATGTTTGTGGCAAGATTTGCTTTTGATACTATTCTTAACGGAATTACAACAAATTTGGTTTGGGCGTTGCTTGCGTGGGTATATTTCGACGTAGCATAGTCTTAAGCCTTAAATGCAAAAAAATACGCTTTACCGTTGATGCGGTAAAGCGTATTTTTTGTTTTGCTTTTATAGATTAGAGTATCTGGCAGATTTCCTTAAGAGTCTTTGCAAGCTCAAATGCAAGAACACGAATCTCGTCAAGAGGAGGATTTTCCATTGCTCTGTAACGGTTGATCTTTGCTGTTGGCGGATATGCCATAGGAATCATATCGCAGCATTCAAGCAGGTTTGCCGCCTTCTCACAAGCGTTAAGAAGAGCATCAACGTTCGAGCGGCGATAGTCAAAGCAATCCTCGGTGTACTCCGAAAGAGCCGCTTTGATAGCGTTTACGCAATTGTTAGCCGCACCCTCACGGTTGGGAAGGGGAACGATTATAGATTCGCCGCGGTTGCGGTAGCATCCAAACATAGCAGCGATGGTTGCGGGGTCGCGTACCGTTCCGTCGGGATAGAAAATTCCGTGCTCGGTGTCGCATCTGTCGTGAATCATAAGCTCAAAGAGCATCCAACCCATATTGAAATGGTTGCATACCTCAAGAGCCATGTCGTAGGGATTGCATCTTGCAAGGCATCCTGTTTCGGTTTGAATTACGGGCTTGCCGTATTTCTTTCCAAGAGCGTCTGCGGTTGCGTAATTCTTCATGCACTTTGCCTTGGTTGCACTGTAATCGTGGAAGGAGAAAACGTCAACGTCATCTGCTGTGAATTCAACCTCGTAACCACGGGTGTGTCCAACGGTGGTAGCGGTCTTTTGGTCAAGCTCCTTAACAAGCTTGCAGTAGTGGCGAACAAAGCTCCAAATGCGCTCGGTTCTGTAATCGCGCTCCTCGTCGGAAATACCCTTTTCAAGAAGCCAAGGGTTGTAGGACGGCTCATTCATGATATCCCACATCAAAAGACCTTCCTCGTCCTTTATTTCGTTTACAACGTAGGTAACGTATTCGTCAAGGAATTTCATATTTTCTTCCTCAACGTATTCTGTTTTGAAGCGGTTTCCGTTGAGCAATATGGGCATAACGGTGTATCCGCAATCGTAGCAGATGCGTATGTAGTTGCGGAGCTCATCGCAAAACGCCTTGGGGTTTTCTGCCCATTCCTCGGCAACGAGCCAAATTCTTATCGAATTAAGATTTACACGCTTGCCGTAGCTTAACTGCTGACGGGTTGTTGCCTCGTCGCAGATGTAGTGATTGACTCCGCGGAGCCAAGAGTAGTCCTTTAATGCTTCCATAATTTTCTCCTTTGTTTTTTTACGTATTAGTCTTTGTTTTCAGCTTTTAAAAATTTAAGAACGTCATAGATTGTTTTGATAGCGTAGATTTTTATACCGTCTATCTTGGGGCACGCGGGCATATTTCCCGCAGGAATGAGAGCGGTGGTAAATCCAAGTCGAGCCGCTTCCTTTACGCGTTGCTCAACGTTTGATATAGCTCGGCACTCGCCTGCAAGTCCAATCTCTCCGATAGCAATAAGATCGTCCGGTATCTTTTTATCTGTAAGAGAGGATATAAGAGCCATAGCAATTCCAAGGTCGGATGCAGGCTCGTCTATTTCAAGACCGCCTATAACGTTGAGATATACGTCGTTGCTTGAAAATTTAAGTCCGAGCCTCTTTTCAAGCACAGCAAGAATAAGACAGGTGCGGTTGTAGTCTATTCCGTTTGACGTGCGACGTGGAGCGGGAAATGCGCTTTGCGTAACAAGCGCTTGAATTTCCGCAACGATCGGGCGAGTTCCCTCAACAGTGCAGACCGCACAGTTGCCCGAAATATCGGTTGGACGGTCGGAAAGCAGCATTTCCGATGGATTTGGAACCTGCCGCAAGCCTTTGTCGGTCATTTCAAAAACGCCTATTTCGTTTGTTGAACCGAATCGGTTTTTCTGTGCACGAATAATGCGGTAGCTTTGGCGCTTGTCGCCCTCAAAGTTAAGAACGGCATCAACCATATGCTCAAGCACCTTGGGACCC
Source organism: Eubacteriales bacterium (assembly GCA_045614065.1). Classification (GTDB taxonomy): domain Bacteria; phylum Bacillota; class Clostridia; order Oscillospirales; family CAG-272; genus HGM12713. The sequence goes on from JAZLCC010000134.1 coordinate 4,022, forward strand.
GCAATTCCGCCCTCCTTGTTAACGTGTCCTACAAGAATTACCGAGCTCCCCTCGCTTTTAGCCTTGCTAATAAAGGCAAGAGCAACCTCTTTTACGTTAGAAACGCTTCCCGGGGAGGATGATATAGCATCGGAGTACATTGTTTGTACCGAGTCGGCAATAATCACGTCGGGGGAGATGCGCTTAGCCTCGGCAAGTATTTTTTCGATGTTGGTCTCGGTGAGAATGTAAAGATTTTTGCCGTTTACGGCAAGTCTTTGCGCACGGAGCTTTATCTGCCCCGAGGATTCCTCGCCTGAAACGTAGAGAACCTTTTTTTCTGCTCCGAGGGTATCGCATATCTGCAAAAGCAAAGTCGATTTTCCAATACCGGGCTCGCCCGAGATAAGAACCGCAGAGCCGAGAACGAGTCCGCCGCCGAGCACTCTGTCAAGCTCGGAAAGTCCCGTTAATGAGCGTATATATTCCGAGGTGGTAAGCTCATCGAAGCTTTGGGCACGGCTTTCACCCGAAAATATCGTTGATGGGCGAGATTTTGCGCTCGCCACAGACGTAGATTGCTCCACGTCCTCAACAAAGGTGTTCCAAGAATTACACTTTGGACATTTGCCAAGCCATTTTGGACTAACGTATTCGCAATTAGAGCATATATATATAGTTTTTAAGCCTTTCATAAATACCTCCGCATATGCGTGTATAAGTTTATTATACAACATAAGAGAGGAAAAATCAAGACGGAAGATAAAAGATTGCTCGGCTTAATAAAAATAATATTCTGCGTAATTATTCTATTCCGACAAATTCTCCGATAGCTTTGGAAATACCCGAAACAAGAGCATCTTGATAATTCTCGTTGCAAAGCAGAGTGCACTCCTCGGGATTTGATATAAAGCCGCATTCAATAAGAACTGCAGGGCAATATAGCTCGTTTAAAAGATAGATGCTTGAATCCCCCTTTTTTGATGGGCGAATGCTTATATCGTCATATGAGAGGGATACCCATTCCTCAATAAGAGAGGCAATGCGCAAGGAGTCTATTCCGTTTGGCGAGTAATAGACCTGAAAGCCGTTGTATTGGGACTTTAAAAAGGAATTTTGGTGTATGCTGATAAATATTGCATTTTCGTATTGCTCGGCTATATTTTTGCGTTCGAGAAGATCGAGCTTTTTCTTTTTGCCCTCGTAGTCGGCATTCTTGTCGTAGAGAAGAGTATCGGTGGTGCGTGTCATAACAACGGGTATGCCCATTGATTCAAGCTTTTCCTTGAGCTTAAAGGCGATGGATAGATTTATATCCTTTTCGTATGCTCCGTTAGCTCCGATAGCGCCGCCATCCTCTCCGCCGTGTCCTGCGTCGATAATTACCGTGGGGAGATTTTTTGTAGGTTCGTTGTTTTCTAAGTTATCTTTTTGAAAATTGTTGTTGTCATCCTTGGGTAAAAGAAAAGTAAAGATAAGAAAGGACACCAAAAGGAAGGCTAAAATAACCGAAAAAATGGAAATAAAGATTTTTGTGTATCGCATATATAGCTCCGTTACTCGCAAAATGAACAATTTTTGCGTATATATTGTGTTTAATTTGGTTATTGGTATAAAAAAGCATAAAACGCTAAAAATAGCGAAAAAAATAATTTAAACTCCTTGACTTTTTTTGCGGCGGTGTGTTATAATTAACTAAATTAATATCACAACCATATCGGAGGATTCTTATGGATTACAGCAAAAAATTCCAAAAGGAAGGTCTTACCTTTGACGATGTTCTTCTTGTTCCCGCAAAGAGTGATGTTCTTCCTGCCGACGTTTCGCTCAAAACTCGTCTTACAAACAAGATCACCCTTAACATCCCCGTGCTCAGCGCAGCTATGGATACTGTAACCGAGGCAAGCCTTGCCATCGCAATCGCTCGTGAGGGCGGAGCAGGAACTATTCACAAGAATATGTCCATTGAAGCGCAGGTTGACCACGTTGACAGAGTTAAGAGAAGTGAGAACGGCGTTATCACCAACCCGATTTTCCTTGGTCCCGATAATTATGTGTATGAGGCAGAGGCTCTTATGCATAAGTTTAAGATTTCGGGCGTTCCGATATGTGATGACAAGAAGCGTGTTATCGGTATTATCACAAACCGTGATATGCGTTTCTTGATAGATTTTAACCAGAGAATTTCCGAGGTTATGACCAAAAATAATCTCGTTCTTGCACCCGAGGGAACAACGCTTGCAGATGCTCAGGAAATACTCCGTCAGCATAAGATTGAGAAGCTCCCCTTGGTAAATGCAAACAACGAGCTTAAGGGCCTTATTACTATTAAGGATATTGAAAAGGCAACTAAGTACCCCAACTCCGCAAAGGATTCTCGCGGCAGACTCATCTGCGGTGCGGCAATAGGCGTTACCGCCGATTGCATTGAGCGTGCGGGTGCACTTCTTGCGGCAGGCGCAGACTTCCTCGTTCTTGATTCGGCTCACGGTCATTCGCAGGGCATAATCAATAAGGTTCACGAGGTTAAGAATGCATATCCCGAGGCACAGCTTATCGCAGGTAATATTGCAACGGGTGCGGCGGCTCGCGAGCTTATCGAGGCAGGCGCAGACGCTATTAAGGTTGGTATAGGCCCCGGCTCTATTTGTACAACCCGTATAGTTGCAGGTATAGGCGTTCCTCAGATAACTGCTATTTGCGATGCGGCTGAGGTTGCCGATAAGTACGGAATTCCCGTAATTGCAGACGGTGGTCTTAAGTATAGCGGCGATATCGTTAAGGCTATTGCGGCGGGCGCATCCTCGGTAATGATTGGTTCTATGTTTGCGGGATGCGAGGAAAGCCCCGGAGCAGAGGAGCTTTATCAGGGCAGACGCTTTAAGGTATACCGTGGAATGGGCTCCATTTCCGCAATGCAGAGCGGCTCAAAGGATAGATATTTCCAGCAGGGCAACAAGAAGCTTGTTCCCGAGGGTGTTGAAGGACGCGTTCCTTACAAGGGAGTTCTTGCAGACACTATTTATCAGCTTATGGGCGGACTTCGCGCAGGTATGGGATATTGCGGAGCTCCTACCGTTGAGGCGCTTCGTGAGAACGGCGAGTTCGTTCGTATAACAGGTGCGGGACTTCGTGAATCACATCCTCACGACATCAATATCACCAAGGAAGCTCCCAACTATTCTTCCTTGGGTTAATATCAAAATCAAATACTTTTCAAAAGCGAAGAGAAATGCTCTTCGCTTTTGTTTTTTTACTAAAAAGGTATGTACAAATCATAGCTTTTATGATATAATTATACTGTAAAATTATATTTAGATGTAAATTTGATACATCAGGAGCGACAAATGGGAAATAATAAATTCAGTGGCAAGCCACAAACGCAAAAAAAGAACTTTAAGGGCGGCGAGCCGAGCAAAAAACAATACGATAAGCACTATGAAAGCAGACCAAAAAGATACGACGATAACGCTGATGATGCCTGTGAGGGGCTCGTTGTCGGAAGAAATGCAGTCCGCGAGCTTTTAAAATCGGGACGCACGATCGATAAGCTTTTGGTTCAGAGGGGCGAGCGTGAGGGATCTATAGTAGTTCTCGTTGCAGAGGCGATTGAGCGCCATATACCCGTTGTTGAAAGCGATAAGGCTAAGCTTGATAAGCTTACGGGCTTTGCGGCGCATCAGGGCATAGTTGCTATGGCGGCAGAAAAGGAATACTGCACGGTAGACGATATTCTCAATATCGCAAGCGAGCGTGGGGAAAAGCCGTTTATCGTTATTGCCGACGGAGTTTCCGACCCGCATAACCTCGGCGCTATCATAAGATGTGCAGAGGGCGTAGGTGCGCACGGACTTATTATTCCAAAGCGTCGCGCAGTGGGTCTTACCCCCACGGTCAGCAAGGCATCTTGCGGAGCGATAGAGCATTTGGCTGTTGCAAAGGTTACTAATATTGCAAGCACTGTTGAAGAGCTTAAGGAAAAGGGAATATGGATATTCTCGGCAGAGGCAGGCGGAGAGAATTATTACGATACCGATTTTAATTGCCCCTGTGCCATCGTTCTCGGAAGCGAGGGCGACGGAGTTTCTAAGCTCGTAAAGGATAGATCCGATTATATCGTTTCTATCCCCATGTACGGAAAGATAAATTCCTTCAACGTATCAACCGCAGCGGCGGTTATTCTTGCAGAAATATCAAGACAGCACAGATCATAAGCTTTGTGTGTTTGTAAGGGGGTGTTTTGGTGGCAGACGAAAGCAAAAATAGCCAAGATCTTTTAGAGCAATTAAAAATGTCTTTTTCCGCCGAGGCAAATAATAACGAGGAAAATGCAGAAAATAACGATAGCGAAAGCCTTTCGGGCGACGATCTTCAAGCCGAGCTTCGCTCGAGGTTTTTGAACGATAGCGCAGAAAGCACCGATTCACAGGATGACGAGTACGTTATCGACGAGGATTTTTTGCAGGATGCGCTTGCCGATGAGGAAATGGAAGAGCCCGAAGAGATCGAAGAAATCGACGATATCGAAGAAGATGATATAGACGATATAGACGATATAGACGAGGACGACTTTGAGGAAGAGCCCGATTTTGAGGAGGAATCCGAAGAAGAGCTCGAAGAAGAATTTGAAGATGAGCTCGATGAAGAAGAAATCTATGAAATCGATGAAACCGAAGAATTTTCGGAAGAAAATATAGAGGAGGATGACTATGGATTTTATAAAGATGTTCAAGAAAGAAGTGAAGAGGATGCGTCGCAGAAGAGCTTGGAAGAAGAAGCTCCGTATGATCAAGAAGCATCCCTTGATGAAGGAGATCAAGTACTTCGTGAAGGATTTGAAGAAGGATATCAAGATAATCAAGAAATCCCGCTTTATGAAGGACTGGAGGAGATTCAAGAAGAAGAATATCATCAAGCCGATGAAGAGATATATGAGACAGAGAAAGATCAAGAAATTCAAGAAGATGATTATCAAAGCGTTCCGTTAATCGTTAACGCAAAGAATGATTTCTTTGAGGGCGAGGACGATATCGAGCTTAACGAAATAGAGGAGCTTGACGATATCGATGAGCTTGATGAGCTTTATGCCGAAAAGGATGAGAGAAGCGCCAGCGAGATATCCGAGGATAATTACGTTGAAATGTTCTATCGAGAGATAGACCCATATGAGAATATTCCGTTCAAGGATAGAATCGTCGAGAATGCTCCAACCGTTGATTCGCTTGAGGCAACACTCAATTCCTACGCCGAGTATTCCGAGGATTTCACTCTTGAAGAGTTTGAAGAGGCAGAGAGCATTCCTCTTGTGCTCGACGATGACGATATTATAGAGGAAATCGACGAGCCCGAAATTGAGGAACCGCAAAGCTTTGCCGATACCTCGGAGCTTGACCGCTCGGATCTTGCGCTTCTTTTGGAGTTTGGCTACAAGGAAGAGCTTTTGCAAAAGGTTTCGGACGAGGATATAGAAAAAATATCCGACGAGGAGCTTGTAAGCAACGTATCCAAAAAGACCAATACCGATAATTTCGGCTCCTTTAGCGGAGAGGACGAGAATGACGAAGAGGATGAAGAGGAAGAGAACGTAGGCGGTGAGTATTCCGCTGAAAGAACCAAGTCCAAGATTCAAAAGCAGTATGATATATACCGCAAGAATCGCGGCGGCGTTCTTTTGAGATTGATAATTTCCTCGCTTTTTGCGGTAATACTCTTTTTCTATGAGCTTATACCCGCTTTGGGCGTAGAGCTTGGCGGAGTGTTTAACAGAGAAAGATATTTCTTTGCTTATGCGCTTATAGGCTTGCAGATTCTTATAATAGTTGCTTTGCCTGCCATTATGTCTATATACGAGAGCGTAAAGAAGCTGATTACGGTTGGAATAGATGCGTATTTTATTGCGGGTGTTTCGGTATCGGTTACCTTTATATATGACCTTATCGTTATTTTTGAACGCAAGGAAATACCGCCAACATTCCATTTCTGTGCGGCGGCGGTAATATTGCTTGCAGAGCTCTCGGAGCTTATGCGACTTAATGCGGAAATCAAAAACTATGAGTACTATTTCATAGAATATATATTCGAGGGCGACGTTGAGGCTCGTGAGCTTTATAAATATACCCTCGTTAGAAGTGAGGGCAAGGGCTCGGTTGCCGATAAGATGTATGCGGGCGGACTCAACACAAAGACGGTTATATACTCTTTGCAAAACGTTGATTCGGCAAGCGGATTCTTTGAGGCGAGCAAGGTGGCATCAAAGAGAAACAGATTTACGTTTGGTTGGATAATCGTTTCTGCGGTGGTAGCATTCATACTTACCATCGTTTCGGGAATAATCTACGAGCAGATATGGATAGCCGCAGCGGCATTTTTGATATCCTTTAATCTCTCGCTCCCGATATTGGCGCTCGTTACCGAGTGGCTCCCGTTTGTAAAGCTCACGTCGCAGAATTATGCTTACGGAGTATCATTTGCGTCCGAGGGCTCGCTTGAGAGCTTTAACCGTTGCGATATGCTTTTGGTTAACGATATGCACCTTTTCGAAAAGTGCGATTCGAAGAGCGTTAACCTCGCTATATACGATTCCACCTCAAAGGCAGTGCTCCTGTCTTGCCTTAACTCGGTATATTCCAAGATAGGCGGACCGCTTGAATCTGCGTTTGCAAACGTTAAGGTTCAATCAATTGGTGAGTGTAAGGTTAACCGTGTGGCAAGAAGCGGAATCGAAGCGCTTGTTGGTAAAAATTATTCGGTTCTTATAGGCGACGAGCAGTTTATGTCGAGATACGGAATATTCTTCCCGACGGCATCGCTCGGTAAGGAAGAGGATAAGATATTTACTCTTTGCGTTTCGATAAACAATAGAGCCACTGCGAGAATAGCGGTGAAGTACCGAATAAACGAAACCTTTTATTCGATAGCTCAAAAGCTTATGGAGGATAATATAAACTGCACGGTGCAGACCTATGATCCTATGATAAGCGCAGAGCTTGTTGCAAGAGTAAGAACCTACAAGGGTGCGCCTATAAATATCGTACATAGAAGCGCATCGGATCTTGCGCTTGAAGAGCACGGACACAAGGCGGGAGCGCTTTACTCGGTTATGGGCGAGAATCTCTCGGTGTTGGCAAGAGGCTCAAGACTCAATCTTGCGGTTGCCTTGTCAAATTCAAAGAAGCTCCGTGTGCTTCGCAAGCTTCTTAACGTTTGCTCGGGTGCGCTTGTTTCTGCGGGTGCTCTTACGGCGATGTTCTTGGTGCTTTCCGAGCATCTTGCAAGCGTAAATTGGCTTGTTGTGCTTGCATATTGGGTAGTGAGTGCGGCAATCACTGTGGGACTCTTCGTGTGGAAATTCCCGCAAAAGGATAGATTTATATTTAGAAAGAAAAACAGTAAAGATGAATAAAGACGTTAGCAGTATTTTAAAGGCTGTAACAAAGCCGGGAAGATATTCGGGCGGCGAGTACGGCCAGATAATAAAAGATAAAAAAGACGTAAAAGCAAGATTTGCATTTTGCTTTCCCGATACCTATGAAATAGGTATGTCTAACCTCGGAATGCGCATACTTTACGGCGTGCTTAACGAGGAAAAGGACGTGTGGTGCGAGAGAGTATACGATCCGTGGATCGATATGCAGGAGAAGATGCGTGAGCATAATATCCCGCTCACCGCCTGCGAGAGCGGAGACCCCTTGACCGAGTTTGATATGATAGGCTTTACTCTTCAGTATGAGATGAGCTACACAAACGTGCTCAATATGCTGGAGCTTGCCAAAATACCGCTTCGCTCAAGGGATAGAGATGATTCTATGCCTATAATCATAGGCGGCGGACCCTGTGCGTACAATCCCGAGCCCGTGGCAGATTTCTTCGACCTCTTCAATATAGGAGAGGGAGAGGAAATGCTTCCCGAGCTCTGCAGACTTTACATAAAAATGAAGGAAGAGGGAAGATACACCAAGGAAGCTTATCTTCACGAGGCGGCAAGCACAATAGAGGGTATATACGTTCCCTCGCTCTATGACGTTACGTATAACGAGGACGGAACGATAAAGGCTTATACGCCTAAATATCAGGACGTTCCCAAAACCGTAAAGAAGCGCATAATCGAGGATATGGATAAGGCATATTTTCCGCAAAAGGTTGTAATGCCTTACATCGAGACCGTGCACGATAGAATTATGCTCGAGGTATTCCGCGGATGCATCAGAGGTTGTAGATTCTGCCAAGCGGGAATTATTTACCGTCCTGTAAGAGAGAAGAGCGCCGAGACCTTGAACGAGCAGGCAAAATGTCTCTTCGAAAGCACGGGATATGACGAAATATCTCTTACGTCGCTCTCGATCAGCGATTACACTCAGCTTGAGGAGCTCACAACGAGCCTTTTGGAGTGGACCGACGAAAATATGGTTAGCCTCTCCTTGCCCTCACTTCGTGTGGATAGCTTTACAAAGGAGCTCATGGATAAAATAGCAACCGTGCGCTCGTCCTCGCTTACCTTTGCACCCGAGGCGGGAACGCAAAGACTCCGCGACGTTATAAACAAGAACGTTCGAGAGGGCGATCTTTTGCGTGCCGTTAGCGTTGCTTTTGAGGCGGGAAAGAATGCCGTTAAGCTCTATTTTATGAACGGCTTGCCTACAGAGACCTATGAGGATATCGAGGGCATAGCAACCCTTGCGTCGCACGTTATAGACGCATATTATCAGTGCCCCGGAAGAAATAAGGCGAAGAAGCCGCAGGTTACAATAAGCGTTTCTTGCTTTATTCCCAAGCCCTTTACGCCATTCCAGTGGGAGGCGCAGGATACCTTGGAGGAGCTTGCAAAGAAGCAGGAGCATCTTGGCTCTAAGATAACCGATAGAAAGATAAGATATACCTATCACGATGCAAAGGTTAGCCGCATAGAGGCTGTGCTTGCACGTGGTGATAGACGCCTTGCAGACGCCCTTGAGCTTGCTTGCAAGGAGGGATTTATGTTTGATGCGTGGGATGAGTGCTTTGACTACGATAAGTGGATATCGGTGCTCGAGCGTGGAGGCGTTGACCCTGCATTCTATGCAAACCGTGCATTCGGTCTTGATGAGGTCTTGCCTTGGGACGTTATCGATTGCGGAGTTACCAAATCCTTCTTGCGCAGAGAGCGAGACCGCGCCTATGCCGAGAATACCACACCGCACTGCCGTGAAAAATGTAGCGGATGCGGAGCAAATAAGCTTGGAGGTAAGGGAACATGCTGTCCGAACGCAAAGGAAAATTAATGCAAAAAAAGGAAATGCTTTCTCTGCCTGAGCTCGTGCCGCCAAAGCACGTAAGATTAAAATTTCGCAAGGTTGGAAAGCTTCAATATATCTCGCATCTTGATCTTCAAAGAGCATTTAACAGAATACTTGTTAGAGCTTGTGTTCCCGTGTGGTATACGCAGGGCTTTAATCCGCATATAAAGCTCGTTTTTTCAACCCCCTTAAGTGTTGGAAGCGAGAGCGTGTGCGAGTATCTCGATATAAGACTTTCAAGAGAGATGCCTTTTGAGGAAATCAAGGAAAGACTCAACGCCGAGATGACCGACGAGTTCTGCATTACCGAGGTGTATGAGCCAAAGAATGATTTTTCAAGCATAGCTTACGCATCCTACGATATACGTATATATACGAGCGGAGCTAATGATGAGCTTGCAAAAGTTATTGAGGTCGCGCTTAATACGTCGCCGATCAATATGATCAAAAAGGGAAAAGCAGGCGAGCGTGAGATAGATATAACCGAGCTTATAAAGAGCGCCGAGGCAAGCTATTGCGCGGAGGACGAGAGCGTTGTACTCAAGGTGGTTTTGAGCGCGTCGTCAACGCAGTATCTTAACCCCGAAATGCTTATTACGGCGCTTAAGGATAAATGCGGAATACTTATGGGAGACCCCACGAAAGAGCATTATTCTATACTCAGAACTTCACTTAAAAAAGACGATATGAGCGATTTTTCCTAACTTTATTATATTTTTAAAAAAATATTTAAATAAAGTAAAAAAAGCTATTGACATTTGCGTTATAACTGTGTTATAATATGATGCCGCATAATTGGCGGGCATTAAAAGTGCGTTAAATCGCCGCCCGAATTAGCGAGTCTAAAAGAAAGAGAGGTGCTTTTCATGTACGCAGTAATAGAGACTGGTGGAAAGCAGTACAAGGTTAACGAGGGAGATATCATTTACATTGAGAAGCTCGACGTTAACGAAGAGGATACGGTTGAATTCAACTGTGTCAAAGCAGTATCCGATGGAGATAGCTTCAAGGTAGGCGCTCCCAACGTAGAAGGCGCTGTTGTTAGCGGTAAGGTTCTTGCTAACGGCAAAGCAAAGAAGATCTATGTAATGAAGTACAAGTCCAAGAAGAACGAAAAGAAGAAGATTGGACACAGACAGCCTTTCACCAAGGTTCAGATTTTGTCCATCAAGGCTTAATCGAAAATGACGAAGATCGTTTTTTTTAGAAGCGGCGGAACATTTTACGGCTTCGAGGAGCAAGGACACACAGGATTTGCAGAAGAGGGGAACGACGTGCTCTGCGCGGCGCTCTCGGCAATGACAATGCTGATAATCAACACCATCGAGGTGGCATACGCATCTAACGTAGAATATACGATAGACGAGGGAGCTACCAATATCCGAGTTCGATCCAAGGCGGCTCTTGTTGAGTTTGAGGAGGATGAATTAAAGAGATATGCGGTGTCGGGATTGTTTCTTTCCTATTTTTATCAGTTGAACGAGCTTCTTGAGGAGTATTATGATTTCCTTGACGTAGAGGTTAAGGACGTAGATTATGCTGATGCATAAAAAGAACGTTCGAGGTTAAAAACTTTTTAATTGTACAAAAATTACACAAAAATGGAGGAACAAATTATGTTAAGACTTAGTTTGCAGTTCTTTGCTCATAAAAAAGGTGTTGGTTCTACCAAAAACGGCCGTGACAGTGAATCTAAGCGTCTTGGTGTTAAGAAGGCAGATGGACAGGCAGTTCTCGCTGGTAACATCATCGTAAGACAGAGAGGTACCGCTATTCATGCCGGTAACAACGTTGGTATCGGTAAGGACCATACTCTTTTCGCTCTCATTGACGGTAACGTTAAGTTCGAGCAGAAGACTAAGGACAAAAAGCAGGTTAGCGTTTACGCAAAGTAATGCTAATGCAATAAAAAAGAGTGCGCATTGCGCACTCTTTTTTATTCCATTTTTTTATTGCATTTTTTATTGTTTTATTTATGTGGGGAAAGGAAACTTTTTGAAAAAAGTTTTCCTTTCCCCACACCCCTATCCTTCAAAAACTTCAAACAGGAATATAATAAAAATAATATAGTGCGTTCGATTTTTACTTTGCATGGTCGAGCGCACTATGTTTTTTATATTTGTTTAGTTCTTTGAAAAAGAGGGTGCGGGGGAGAAAATCTTTCTTTTAAGAAAGTTTTCTCCCCCGCATAATAATTTCATAAAAAAACAATTAATCCCAATCGGGCTCGAAAGCAGGAATTACCTTAAGCTTAAAGGCGTTAATGCGATTTAGGCGGTCGATGCGAGCCTTAGTGGCTTCGTCATCGCAGATGCCGGTGCGAATATATTTATCGAGCACGGCGTAGGTAAATCCAAGCT
>JAZLCC010000135.1:0-6852 GCA_045614065.1 Eubacteriales bacterium
GAGAACAAAGCTTCCGTTCTCGTCATAATAGCTATCCATTCTATCCCAGCTGTTAAGAGGATTTCTTGCGCCTCTTATAGCATTTTCTATATTCATTACCGAGTATCTTTCAATTTTTATCATTCTCTCTTCTCCGACTTCAAAAACCTTTTTGAACTTTCTATTAACAATATACCACACTTTGCGACAAAAGTCAACAAAAAGAGGACAATATATTACACTTTATTCGAAAAGTCGATATTGACTTTTAAAGCATCATATGATATTATATAATAGATAAATTATATTAAATTTAGGAGATTGATCATGGAGTATAAATTTTCCAGAAAGCTCGCCGAGCTTAAGCCCTCGGCAATACGTGAGATCTTCAAGAGCCTTGCAGACCCCACGATAATATCCTTTGCCGCAGGAAATCCCGCGCCCGAATCCTTCCCCGTTGAAGACCTTGCGCGCCTTTCGGCAGAAATTTTTGAAAATCAGGCATCCTTTGCATTGCAGTACGGCATTACCGAGGGCTATGCACCCTTGCGTGAGGCAATTACCGCACGTCAGAAGGCTCGCTTTGGCGAGACTATGGTAAGAGATACCGACACGACTCTAATTGTAACGGGCGGTCAGCAAGGTATCGAGCTTGCTTGTAAGGCGTTTTGCAACGAGGGCGATGCCGTTATATGCGAGAACCCAAGCTTTATAGGTGCGCTCAACGCATTCCGTTCCAACGGAGTTTCTACTATCGGCGTTGAAATGGAGGATGACGGAATCTCGCTCGAAAAGCTTGAGGAGACCTTGAAGAGCACGAATAACGCAAAGCTTCTCTACCTCATCCCCACCTTCCAGAATCCTTCGGGAACCTGCATGAGCCTTGAAAAGAGACTTGCGGTTTTGGAGCTTGCAAAGAAATACGGCATTGTAATTCTTGAGGACAACCCCTACGGAGAGCTTCGCTTTGCGGGTGAGGATATCCCCACAATGAAGAGCCTTGACAACGAGGGTCTTGTTATTTACTGCTCTTCCTTCTCAAAAATACTCTCTGCGGGAATGAGAGTGGGATTTGTTATTGCTCCCGAAGCAATAGCTTCTAAGATGGTAGTTGCAAAGCAGGTTGAGGACGTTCACACAAATCTCTTCTTCCAGATGCTTTGCCACAAATATATGACCACCTGCGACCTCGACGCTCACGTTGCAAAGATAAACGATCTTTACCGCCACAAGTGCAATCTTATGCTTGACGCTATAGACAAGTACATCCCTGCGGATAAGGTTACCTTTACACGTCCCGAGGGTGGATTGTTCATCTGGGGTGTCGTTAAAAATTGCGACGATGCTTCCTTTGTTGTAAAGAAGGCTATCGAAAAGAAGGTTGCCGTGGTTCCCGGAACCGCTTTCAACTGCGATACCGAGGCTCCCTCGCCCGCATTCCGTCTTAACTACTCTACCCCCTCGGATGAGCAGATAGTTGAGGGAATCAAGCGTCTCGGCGAAGTATTTGCAGAACTTTAAAACGTATTTTTTCTTTGGAGGATATATAAAATGTTTCAGGATCAAAAAATTTCCTACTCGGGCGTTCAGCCGAGCGGAAATCTTACCATAGGAAATTATCTCGGAGCAATCCGTAATTTTTCCACCTACTCTCAGCAGTACAAATGCTTTTACTGCGTTGTTGACGAGCACGCTATAACCGTTCGTCAGACCCCCGCAGAGCTCCGCAAGCGTACCTATGAAACTCTTGCGCTCTATATGGCATGCGGCCTTGACCCTAACGAGAACACACTTTACGTTCAGTCGCACGTTCACGAACACGCAGAGCTTGCTTGGATACTCAACTGCTTTACTATGTTTGGTGAGCTTTCAAGAATGACACAGTTTAAGGATAAGAGCGCAAAGCACTCCGATAACATAAACGCAGGACTCTTTACCTACCCCACGCTTATGGCGGCTGATATACTTCTCTACCAGACCGACATTGTTCCCGTTGGCATAGACCAAAAGCAACACGTTGAGCTTTGCAGAGATATTGCAACTCGATTCAATCAGCTCTACCCCGACACCTTTACAATTCCCGAGCCTATAATCTCTAAATCGGGCATGAAGATAATGTCGCTCGCAGAGCCTACGAAGAAGATGTCTAAATCCGACGAAAACCCCAATGCGATAGTTTACATACTTGATGATAAGGATACTATCATTCGCAAGTTCAAGAGGGCCGTTACCGACTCAGAAACCTGCGTTCGCTTTGCAGAGGGCAAGGACGGAATTAACAACCTTATGACCATCTACTCCTGCTTTACCGGTAAGGACTTTGCCGAGATCGAGCGTGAGTTTGACGGCAAGGGCTACGGCGATTTCAAGCTTGCCGTTGGAGAGGTTTGCGCAGATGCGCTTGCACCCGTTCAAGCAAGATTCAAGGAGCTTGCATCTGACAAGGCTCTTCTTGAGGCGCAAATGAAGAAGGGCGCCGAGGAGGCCTCCTACTACGCTCGCAGAACTCTTGGCAAGGTACAAAAGAAGCTTGGCTTCGTAAAAATATAACGTCTACCATTTAACTACAAAAAACGAAAGGAAATTATGTAATGGAACAGGCAAGAATAAACGAATTAAAGCAGATTGCAACAAAAATACGCCTCGGTGTTCTTGAAGGAACTCACGCCGCGGCATCGGGACATCCAGGTGGTTCTCTTTCAATCACCGATATTCTCACCTATCTCTATTTTGAAGAGATGAACGTAAAAGCTGACGATCCCAAATGGGAGGATCGCGACCGCTTTGTGCTCTCTAAGGGGCATACCGCTCCCGCTCTTTATGCAACTCTCGCTTACAAGGGCTTCTTTAGCACTGATGAACTTAAAAATCTCAGAAACGTAAATTCTTTTCTTCAGGGACACCCCGATATGAAGGGTACTCCCGGAATTGATATGACAACCGGATCCTTGGGTCTCGGCTTCTCTGCCGCTTGCGGAATGGCTCTTGCGGCAAAGTATGCAGGCAAGGATTACAGAGTTTACTCGGCTGTCGGCGACGGCGAAAGTCAGGAAGGACAAATTTGGGAGGCTTGCATGTTTGCCGCCCACTATAAGCTTGATAACCTTTGCCTTATTATCGACTGGAACGGTCTTCAGATAGACGGTCCCGTTGCAGAGGTTATGAACCCCACCCCTCACGATAAAAAGCTTGAGGCATTTGGCTTTAACGTAATATCTATTGACGGACACAACTTTGAAGAGATCGATGCGGCATTCAAGGCAGCTCGCAACACAAAGGGCAAGCCTACCGCAATAATTGCAAAGACCGTTAAGGGTAAGGGTGTTTCCTTTATGGAAAATCAGGTTAGCTGGCACGGAAGCGCGCCTAACGATGAACAGTATGAAAAAGCAGTTGCCGAGCTTACGGCGGCTATATAATTTAGGAGGTAATTAAAATGGCAGAAAAAATAGCAACAAGAGAAGCTTACGGTAACGCTCTCGCAGAATTTGCAGAAAACTATGATTTCGTTGTTCTTGACGCCGACCTCGCGGCCGCTACAAAGACGGGAGTATTCAAGAAGAAATACCCCCACCGCTTCTTCAACTGCGGAATTGCCGAAGGTAATATGATAAGTGTTGCGGCGGGTATTGCAACCACGGGACAGACGGTATTTGCCTCTTCCTTTGCAATGTTTGCGGCAGGCAGAGCCTTTGAGCAGATAAGAAACTCTATCGGCTACCCCCACTTGAACGTAAAGATCTGCGCAACTCACGCGGGTATTTCTGTTGGTGAGGACGGAGCTACCCACCAGTGCCTTGAGGATATCGCTCTTATGCGCTCTATCCCCGGTATGGTAGTAATCAATCCCGCTGACGCCGTTGAGGCAAGAGCCGCTATTAAGACGGCTATCGAATACAAGGGACCTATGTACATCCGTCTCGGACGTCTTGCTACTCCCGTATATAACGATATTGACACCTACAAGTTTGAGCTTGGCAAGGGCGTTTGCTTAAAAGAAGGCAACGACGTTACCATTATTGCAACCGGTCTTATGGTTGACATGGCAAACAACGCCGCAAAGGCGCTTGAGGATGAAGGTATCAATGCAAGAGTTATAAATATTCACACAATAAAGCCTCTTGATACCGATATAATTATTAAGGCGGCAAAGGAAACCGGAGCTATCGTAGTTGCCGAGGAGCACAACATCATAGGCGGTCTTGGCAGCGCTGTTGCCGAAACCGTTTGCGAGGGCTTCCCTGTTCCCGTTCTCCGCATTGGTACAAACGACGTATTCGGCCGCTCGGGTAAGGTTCCTCCTCTTCTTGAAATGTACGGTCTTACCGCAGAAAAGATCGTCGAAAAAGCAAAGCAGGCTATTGCTCTTAAAAAATAATTAAGGGCTATTGTATTTAAAGAAAAAACTATGAAAACTACAACAAAAATAATCGCCTTGGTTTTGGCATTCGTCATGGTTCTTCCCTCTTTTATCGCCTGCACCAACATTTCAGACGACGTTATAACTAACACCGACGCATCCGATATCGGTTCGTCAAGCTCAGGCTCCTCCAATTCCGGCAATTCAAATAACGAAAACGGAAGCTCGAATAACGGAAACGGAAGCTCGAATGAAGAAGACGACAACGCAAATGACGAAAACGGAAGCTCTAACAATGGAAGCTCTAACAACGGAAGCTCTAACAATGGAAGCTCCTCGTCGAACGATAAAAAGCCGTCGGGCGGCGGAAGCACCTCGGCTGACGCAAACTTTCCAAGTAGCTTGAATGATCCCGAAAAGAAAAAGCAAAACGATGATATTCTCGCAGAGCTTATGCCTATATATAATGCTCTCCGCGAAGAAATACGTTCGGGTAAGGCAGGATACGACTTTGGTAAAGAGGATAGTAGCATAGGAACTCCCAATTCTAATTGGAATGCTACTCTTCCCGCCATTACCGAGGACCACCCAAGACTTCTTGTAACAAAGGATACAATTCCTACGGTGAGAAAATCTCTTTTAGAGGATAACCCCACCAACAAGCGTTTCTTCGAGCTCCTTGATAAGCCTACATCGACCATAAACAACGGAAAGCTCGCCGCAGCATCAAAGGATTTTGATGGCAGAAAGGGTATGCACAATTACCGCAAGGACTATTTGGAGTTTATCCAAATAAAGGCTCTCGGTTACCTTGTTGACGGACACGAGGTATACGGCTATCAAGCAATTCACTGTATGAAGCAGTTCTTGAGAACTCTTGATATTCAGTACATAAGCTCTAACATGGAGCGTGAATACGGAAACACGATGTTCACCGCCGCTCTCGTTTACGACTGGTGCTATGATCTTTTAAGCGAAGAGGATGCACGTCAGTTAAGAGCGGGTATTCAAAACAAGACCGCAAAGGGCAATTGCGGAGATCCCTCCTACACTACCGTTGCTCACTACAAATACAAAATGTCGGTAGGCTATCCTCCTTGCAAGGATAAGGTTGGCGCTGTATCGGGCCACGGCTCGGAGCGTCAGGTGCTTCGTGATTATCTCTCGGTTGCAATAGCATTCTACGGAGATAACAACTCTTGGTGGAATTACATTGGCAAGCTCGTTTACTCGGAATACGTTCCGGTTAGAAACCACTATTTCCAATCGGGTATTTCACAGCAAGGTATAGGCGTATACGTTTCGGGAAGACATATTTCAGATATGTACTCGGCGTGGATGCTTAAAACCGCTACGGGTAGCCAACCCTACGATAACATTGATAAAACTGTTAGAAACTTCTTAGGCTACGAATGTGCCCCCGGAAAGCTATTCTCTGATGGAGACGGAACCTTCTCAGAGCAGAACAATTACGAATTCAGAGCCTTATCCTATATGACGGCTTATATCTTTGCCGACGAGGCTATGCTCGCTCAAGCAAGAGATATGCAACCCACAAAGGCGTTTGAGGCTGACACGATAGAGCTCACCTCTGCTATGTACGTGGCTCTTTCGGGAATGTCGGATATTCAGCCCGCAGAAGACAAGTACGACGGCATGGAGCTTATTCAGTACAACGGCTCCCCCGTTGGTCAGTATATAACGCACGAGGCTTGGAACGATCCCAATTCCGCGGGCGTATTTATGAAGATCAAGGAGCTTAGCTCGGCAAACCACGAGCACGCAGATGCAGGTAACTTTATGATATACTATAAAGGTATGCTCAGCGCCGATGCGGGCGTCTACAGCGGCTACGGCTCCGATCACACTCGATACTATCACCAAGCAACAGTATCACACAATAGCTTGCTTATAAACAACGGAAGTCAGAACTCCTCTTCCACGGATAAAAAGGTAAAATACTATTCAGGTGGACAGATATGGCCCGCAGAGATAAGTGCCGCCTCGGGCGTGCTTAATACTTGGCTTAACTCCAAGGACCACCAAACGGGCGTTATTATAGGCAACGAGCACGGATATTACGATAAGGATAAAGCTCAACCCAAATACGCTTACATCGGCGGTGATATCACCGGAGCTTACCCCTCCTCTACCGTTGATTTTGTTGGAAGAAGAATGCTCGTTGTATATACGGGTGATGAAACCGTTCCTATGGCGTTCTTCACCTACGATACGATAACTTCCGACAGTGTAAATTATAAGAAGACCTATTTGCTCCACATTTCCTCAAAGGATAAGCCCACCATTAATACAACCAACAAAACCGTTGTTACCGAGAACGGTGGCGGAAGACTCGTTCTTACCTGCCTCTCAAGCAACGTAAGCATTAAGGGTGTGGGCGGAAGAGTCTACGGCACAAACAGCAAGCTTGACGATTCTGCTTCTAGCAACTACTACATCAACGGATTCGGTCAAGTACCGATCAATTACGATGACGGAACGTGGGGACGTGT
>JAZLCC010000136.1:0-4143 GCA_045614065.1 Eubacteriales bacterium
ACGCCGCACTGTCGATGTCTCCCCTATTCTCCTTCATAAGCGCCGCTATTCTCGCAACGAGCTTATTATATGCTATCGCCGCATTGTCAAGATTCTCATAGCTAAAAACGAGCGACTTGCGGTAATGCGACTGCAAGCAGAAGAAGCGGTAAACGAGCGGATCGTATCCCTTGCTTTCAAGGAGCGATACCGTCAAGAACTCGCCCTTTGATTTACTCATCTTTCCCGAATTGGTGTTAAGATGGTGAACGTGGAACCAATAGTTGCACCACTTGTGTCCAACGAATGCCTCGCTCTGCGCTATCTCGTTTGTATGGTGTGGGAAAGCGTTGTCGATTCCACCGCAGTGAAGGTCAAGATACTCTCCAAGGTGCTTCATGCTTATGCAAGAGCACTCAATATGCCAACCGGGGTAACCTACGCCCCAAGGGCTATCCCACTTAAGCTCCTGCGAATCGAACTTCGATTTTGTAAACCAAAGAACGAAATCCGCCTTGTTGCGCTTATTCTTATCCTCCTCTACGCCCTCACGAACGCCAACCTCAAGGTCTTCCTCCTTGAAATCGTTGAACACGTAATACTGCGAAAGCTTCGAGGTATCGAAATATATATTTCCGCCTGCCTCATACGCATAGCCCTTCTCAATAAGTCCCTCTATCGTCGAGATAAACTCGGGAATGCACTGTGTTGCGGGTGCTACCACCTCGGGGGTCTTTATATTAAGCTTTTCGCAATCACTAAAGAAAGCATCCGTGTAGAACTTCGCAATTTCAAGAACCGTCTTGTTCTCTCTCTTTGCGCCCTTTAACATCTTGTCCTCGCCCGTGTCTGCGTCGCTCGAAAGATGTCCTACGTCGGTTATATTCATAACTCTCTTTACGTCAAGTCCGCCGTAACGAAGGTACTTTTCAAGCACGTCCTCCATTATATAGCTGCGAAGATTTCCTATATGGGCAAAATGATATACCGTGGGTCCGCAGGTGTACATGCTAACCTTGCCCGCCTCGTTCGGTATAAATTCCTCTTTTTTTCTCGTTAATGAATTGTATATCTGCATATCTTCTATCTCCTTTGAGATTTATTTTTTTCGTTTTTTATTGCAGGGGAGAAAACTTTCTTGAAAGAAAGTTTTCTCCCCTGCACCCCTTTTTCAAAGAACTAACCGGGGTGAAGAATAAAATTTTATTTTATTATATTCGAGCGCACTTTGAAAACTCCAAAAAGCTTTCCTGTATGAAAGTTTTTGCGTGCCTTGTTAAATATCTATGCCATCGGGGTATAAATTTTTAAATTTAATATATCAATGCCCGAGTACGGCTGTCGGCACTGCCGACCTTTTTTCAAAAAGCGACAAAAATCAGTGCGAACATAGTACTCACGACCGTCGAGCATACTGTGTGCGCTATAAAACTTCCCGTTGGAAGTTTTTTGATGTGCCTTGTTAAATATCTATGCCATCGGGGTATAAATTTTAAAATTTAATATATCAATGCCCGAGTATGGCTGTCGGCACTGCCGACCTTTTTTTCAAAAAAGGTAGCAAAAAACAAAAAATCACTTTAATTTTTCAAGCTCGGATTGAAGCTCAGCGAGCTTAGATTCAAGACGGCGAAGCTCTTGAGATACAGGGTCGGGAATGTGAATTTGGTCGAGATCGTTCTCGATTTTAACGCCCTGACGGCGAACAACCTTTGCGGGAATGCCAACGGCTGTGCTCTGCTCGGGAATTTCCTCAAGAACAACGGCGTTAGCGGCAATCTTTACGTTATCGCCTATTTTGAAGGGGCCCAATACCTTAGCGCCTGCGCCAACCATTACGTTGTTTCCAAGCGTAGGATGACGCTTACCGACGTCCTTACCCGTACCGCCCAAGGTAACGCCCTGATATATGGTGCAGTTATCACCGATTTCGGCGGTCTCACCAATAACAACGCCCATTCCGTGGTCTATCATAAGACCCTTACCGATGGTAGCACCGGGATGTATCTCTATACCCGTTATAGCACGCGAAAGCTGACTCAACGCTCTCGCCGAGAAATAATGCTCACGGAGATAAAGGCCGTGCGCAATTCGATGTGCAATAATAGCGTGCACGCCCGAATAAAGCAAAAGAACCTCTAAGTTGGAACGAGCCGCGGGGTCGCGCTCACGAACGGCGTTCACGTCCTCGCGAACCGACTTGATAAGAGCCGCCGCTCCTCTTTTCGTCTGCTTTGAGAGCTTAATGCTCTTCTTTGCGAGAATTGCGATCTCCTCGTCAATATATCTTATAAAATCAGGCTCGGTATCTCTTGCGAGTCTTTTTTCTATTCTCTTTTTCTTGCTTTGCTTTGCACCGCTCGTGCGATTAGCATAATTAGCATTATTAGTGCGCTTAATTTGTCCGTTCATCGCCATTACCTCCTAAAAAAAGAAACCTCTATACCCTTAATAGGCATAGAGGTGCAAAAACACGGTTCCACTCTAAGTTTAACTCAAATACCCTTAACGCGAGCAACACGCCTACGCTACACAGCCACAGCCTTCACGAAAGGACCTCCCGAGCGCACAAGCCATTCTTCTCATATTACCGCTTTCAGCCTAAACGACGGTAATTCTCTGATTTCAAAGAAAAGGTTTCTTCTCGTTCATAGGTTTCTACATTACATTATACACGTTTTTTTATCGTTTGTAAAGAGTTTTACCGAAAATTTTTCTTTTACCCTCGCAGAGCGCCATAAAAAGCGAGCAGAAAAAGAGCGCAAGGATCGAGAGCGAGAGGTTGTTATCGGAGTACAAAATAAAGGACGGAGCCGTTGATTCCTTAAAGCTCTCTCTGCCAAAGGCAAAAAGAAATACAAGCGCAAGTAAAAACATAAAAGCCGCAGAAAAGAGCCTTGCCACAATATAGGGCGCTATCTTAATTTTCTTAGTTTGATCTATTGCAACAAGCTGACAGAGAACCGAAAATCCCGAAAAGCCGAGTATTGCCGCCACAAGCGGTGCGCCCTCTGCCCCAAGTGAAGAGGCAAGCGAAGCTCCGCCCGTCATTTCGGCGGCGCCTAAAATAAGTACCGAGAGCCTTTCAGGAAGATTTAATGCATAAAGCATAACCGAGAGCGGCTCAAGAAACGCAGAGAAGAAAACCACAAACGAGCATATAACAAAAAGCGAGCTTGCCGACGAGGTAACAGCAGAAACAAAGCTCACGTCTTTCTTTTTTCTTGCAAAATTCTCACAAAAATAGCATCCCCTCGACGATACGAAAAGTCCTCTTGTTGCAATTCCTATTATAACGCAAGAAATAACCGCCGTTCCGTACAAAAACGCCCCGAATTTCAGTGAGCCGAAAAGTCCCTCGCCAACCGCACTTATAAAAAACGCAGGACTTGGAATAACACTGAAAAGCGGAAGCCTCATAAGCTCGCTCTCGTCGATCTTCCCCTCGTTGTAAAGCGAAATCGATGCCCTCACCGACACGGGAAATCCAAAAATCATTCCAAGTATAAACGGCACCGACGCCTCTCTTGATATATTAAAAAGCTTCGATAATAGTCCCGATATCGGTCTTGCTATAACCTCGCCTATCGACGAGCCTACCGCAAGCTCGGCTATTACCATCGACGGAAAAAGCGACGGTATAAGCTTCTCTGCAGATAGCTCTATACCTCTCCTCGCTCCGTCGGAAAAAAGCCTTGAATAGCACAACGTCATTATAAGCGACGCCATTACGCATATCAAAAAAAGAATTTTCCTCTGCCCTCTCTCTTTCGTCATTTACTCTCCCCCATTATCATAAAATAATCATATATTAAATTCTACATTCCGTTAATTGCTTTTTATGCCACTTTTTTAGGGTCGATTTTATATGCCACTTTTTTGAAAAAAAGTGGCGCAAAAAACTTCCAACAGGAAGATTTTTGGCGCACATTTTCGCTCGCCGATTGTGAGCACAAACCTCATTACCGTAGGGGCGAACTGAGTGTCAAGAGTAACATTGTAAACAATTTGTGTAAGGACATAGTATACTATGTTACTACACTATACACTGAGTTCGCCCGTAAAAAAGAACAAAATTTGATATTTTTAACAATCAACATTCTTATCTGTAGGGGAGACCTGTGGTCTCCCGCGGGCGAACGCAGTTCGCCCCTACCGGATGAC
>JAZLCC010000137.1:0-8267 GCA_045614065.1 Eubacteriales bacterium
CCCTCTTGATCGCATTCTATTATAATATTCTCGCCATCCATTATCTCGACGTCAACGATATCGCAAAGCGACAGGCTTTGCATAACCGTTTCCACATTATGATATTTATCCTCGCGAATACCCGTAACGTCAAGATGCAGATTTATTTTGGCATACGCCTTTACTCTTGTTTTCATATTAAAAAGCTCACCTCGCTTTATAAAATTATAACAAATATAAATGCTTTTTTCAATAGCAGAAAGAAAATTCGGTATCATTTTTGGGAATTTACCGCTTTTCTATTGACTTAAAGCGATTTTCGATATAAAATATATTTTAATATATTAACTTTTTTAAGTTCGAAAGGAGCTCCTATGGCAGACAATATGAACAAGGGTGGAATTTCGGTTGACACCGAGCATATATTCCCTATTATAAAAAAATGGCTCTACTCGGAAAAAGATATCTTTCTCCGTGAGATAATTTCAAATGCATCAGACGCTATCACAAAGCTAAAAAGACTTGAATCCTTAGGAATACGTGAGGCGAGTGATGAAAAATACAAAATAACCGTAAAGCTTGACACGGATGAGGGCACTATTACCGTTACCGACAACGGAATCGGTATGAGCAAGGATGAGCTTGAAAAGTACATCTGCAGTATCGCTCTCTCGGGTGCTGTTGACTTTATTCAAAAATATGAGAACGAGGGCGATGGAAGCGCATCTAACGGCATAATCGGACACTTTGGTCTTGGCTTCTACTCTGCTTTTATGGTGAGCAACACCGTTGAGGTTGAAACGAAATCCTACACCGACGCTCCCGCCGTTCATTGGGTATGCAACGAATCAGGCGAGTATGAAATCGACGAGTGTGAAAAAAGTGCTCACGGCACCTCGGTTATTATGCATATAAGCGAAGAAGAATCGGAGTATCTTAACAAGCAGAAAATACTTGATATGCTCCAAAAATACTGCGCATTTATGCCGGTTGAGATTTACTTTGAGGACGGCACCGAGGATGCTAATGAGCCGATCAACGACACAACTCCTCTTTGGCAAAAGCAGCCCTCGGAGTGCACAAAGGAAGAATACGTTGAGTTTTATCACAAGGTATTTAACGACTATCGCGATCCGCTCTTTTATATTCACATAAATGCAGATTATCCCCTTAATTTCAAGGGTATTCTCTACTTCCCGCAGATAGCAAACGAATATGAAACTCTTGAGGGTGAGGTTAAGCTTTACTACAATCAGGTATTCGTTGCTGACAACGTAAAAGAGGTTATACCCGAATATCTCCTTATGCTCAAGGGCGTCCTTGACTGTCCCGAGCTTCCCTTAAACGTTTCGAGAAGCTATTTGCAAACCAACACCTACGTTTCCAAGCTCTCGACACATATCGTTAAAAAGGTTGCCGACAAGCTTAACTCCTTGGCACTTAACGACCGTGAGGAATACGCAAAGATTTGGAAGGATATTGCGCCCTTTATTGAATACGCTTCTATAAAGGACAAGAAATTCTACGATAGAGTTAAATCCTCTATTCTTATTGACGTTATTGACGGCTCTGCTATGACGGTCGATGAATATCTTGCCGATGCTAAGGAAACCAACGAGAACAAAATCTACTACACAAGCGATAGAGCTCTTCAGGCTCAGTATATCTCTATGCTTAACGGCAAGGATATCCAGGTTGTACTTTTCGAGCGCGCCATAGACGTTCAATTTGCTTCGTTTGTTGAAAGCTACGGTGAGAGCTTTAAGTTTGTACGAGTAGACTCTAACCTCGACGAGCTTTTTGCATCCGATGACAGTACAACCGAAAGTGCAAGAGTCAAGGAGCTCTTCGATTCTATTACCGACGAGAAGATAACCATTGAATACGGGGTTCTCGGCAGTGAATCTCTCCCCGCTCTTTTGAGCGTTGACGAGGATATACGACGTATGGAAGAGATGATGCGTATGTACGGTATAGCTCAACCCACTCCCCCTGATAAAAAGCTTATTCTCAACGCCAAGTCTCCGCTTATAGAAAAGATAGACGAGCTTTGCGAGCGCGACGGCGAGCTTGCAAAAAGCGTTGCGGAATACGTTTACAAGCTTGCCCTTCTCTCGCAAAAGAAATTCAGCGCAGAGGAGATGCAGGAGTTTACCGAGAACAGCTACACTCTCCTTATGAAGCTCTAATATGACGGCACAGGAAAAGCAAAATATTCTAAAGGAAAATCTTACGGAATTTCAAAAAAGGCTTGATATTTCAAAAAATCAAAAGATACTCACATCCATCGAGCTTGCCGATGAGCTCTCTGATAGTGAGAATGTATTCGATGCATTAAAAGACCTTGAAAGCCTTCTTTCCGCCGACGAAGAGGCTCTGCTTATATCAGCACTCTGCAAAACCGAGCTTCGCCCTAAAATTAAGGATATGCTTTTTATAGGCTCGACCGAGCCAACAAGAGCGGGCGCACACTCTAAGATTTCCTTTGTGAGAAACAAATACAACGATATAGCATTTGAAAAATTCTCAAAATCGGTAACGAACGCAAAGCCCGACTACGCATCAAGCTTTAAAGAGGCTTGCGAAAACGTTTACGACGGGCATTGTGAATTTTGCATATTACCCCTCACAAATTCAACCGACGGACGAATGATGTCATTCTACGCTCTTACCGAAAGATACGAGCTTAAGATATGCAATTACGAGGAGATCGAGGACGACACCTCGGGCAGCCTATGCTTAGCGCTTCTCTCACGCTCCTGCAAGGAGCCGAATGATAAGAAAACATCCGACAAAAATTACATCTTTGAATTCTCGGTAAACGCCGAGCATACCGATTTTATTGCCAATCTTTTGTTGGCGGCAAACGCGCTCGGTGCAAGGCTTTTAAGCGTTGATTCTATCCCCGTTGAATACGCATTCAGCACTAAAAGATTTTTCTTTTCATTCGAAATACAATCAAACGAGTTGCTTGCATTAAGACTTTACGTAGCTCTTAAAAATCAAAGCTACACGCCTATCGGAATTTATCAAAATAAAAATTAACAATTAAAATACAAGGAGAAAATATTATGGAAAAGTTTTCTTACACTCCCCACGGAGTTTGCTCTCGCAGAATAGATATTGAAATAGAGGGCGACGTTATAAAATCGGTTAAATACAACGGCGGATGTGCCGGAAACACACAAGGCGTTGCGGCGCTTATTGCGGGAATGAAGGTTGAAGAGGCTATCGAACGCCTTTCGGGCATTCGTTGCGGATTCAAGCCAACCTCCTGCCCCGACCAGTTGGCAACGGCCCTTAAGGAATATTTAGCAAATAAGTGAAAAAACGGCGGTTTTTCCGCCGTTTTTTCACTCAATATAACATATATTTTACATATATCTATTGACAAATCGTAATTTTATGCTATAATATAATATATATTATATTAAAAATCTATAAAGGAGAAGACCGTGAGCGACGGAGACATACGAACTCAAAACAACGTTAAATTTCATATAGTGTGATATATGCATAACCTTCGCAATTCGTCTTTTTGCGTCAAGGCTATGCTTTTTTGCGTTTTTTGGAAAAAATTTTTTTCGTATTTGCAAGCGTTTTTCTCAATACTAATTTTAAGGAGTTTTAAATCATTATGATACTGCCCGCCGGGAGTGCCCTAACCTTTGTTTTAATGTTCGTTCTTATAGTTATTTCTGCGTTCTTAGCAGCGTGTGAAACAGCTTACACATCCTTCAACCGCACGAAGATGAAGAATCTTGCGGCCGAGGGAAACAAGCGTGCAACCAAAGCGTTGAAGCTTGCCGAATCTTATGATAAAGTTCTTTCAACGATTCTCGTTGGAAACAATATAGTAAATATTGCGCTTTCCTCTATTACCACGGTTTGGTTTGTTCAGGCAATTGTAGATCCTACCGCCGCAAAATTCGCAACCGCTATTTCTACTGCAGTTGTAACCGTTGTGGTTCTTATCTTTGGCGAAATATCACCCAAGAGCCTTGCAAAGGATCACGCAGAGGGATTTTGCATGACTGTTGCTCCCTTGCTTCAGTTCATTGTTATAATCCTTACTCCCATTAACATATTCTTTATTCTTTGGAAAAAGCTTCTTACAAAGATATTTAAGGCTAAAACCATTGACACCGTTACCGAGGGTGAGGTTCTCACGCTTATCGACGAGGCTCACGAGGACGGTAGCATTGACGAATACAACAAGGAGCTTATCGAAAACATTTTCGATTTCGACGATCTCAGCGCGGGCGAAATTGCAACGCACCGTACAGACCTTACATTCCTTGACTTATCCGACACTATGGAAGAGTGGGATGATATAATCAACAACAGCCGTTTCTCTCGCTATCCTATTTGCGAGGACAGCATTGATAACATCGTTGGTATTCTCGACGCAAGATCTTATTTAAGACTTGACGACAAGAGCCGTGAGAACGTAATGGCTACCGTTGTTTCCTCTCCCTACTTTGTTCCCGAGGCTGTAAAAACCGACGTTCTCTTCAAAAATATGCGTGATCACAAGGAATCTATGGCTGTTGTGCTTGACGAGTACGGCGGATTGTTCGGCGTTATCACTATGACCGACCTCATCGAATGTATCGTTGGTGATATCAACAACGAGGTTGAAGACGGTGAGGAAGAGCTCCCCCCCGTTGAGCTTATCTCTGAGAACTGTTGGAGAATTCTCGGTAGTGCATCGATTGACGAGGTTGAAGATGCACTTGGCATTAAGCTTGAGGATGCCGATTCCGATACCTTTAGCGGATATGCTCTTGCAATCTACGGCTCTGTTCCCGATGACGGCTCTAACTTTGAGCTTACCACGAATAATCTAAAGATAGTTATCGAGGAAATCAAGGATCACAGAATCGATACGGCAACCGTAAGCATCAAGCTTGCCAAGGATGAAGATGGCGCGGTTGAGGAAAAGGAAGATTAATCTCAAAACTATATTCAGAGGCTAACTATGAGAAAGATACCAAAAGATCCAAATTGGCATTATCTTAAATGGCTTGGTATAGCCGTTGTTTCGATATTGCTTTTTGGAATTATCTATAACGTGGATAAATCACTATCGGTTCTCTCACTGATACTGAAAGTATTTTCTCCGATATTTATAGGATTTTTTATAGCTTTAATATTAAATATACCCGTTACGCTATTCGAGAACAAGGTCTTTGGCAACCTCACGCGAAAGAACGGCAGAGTTTGGTCAAAGATAAAGCGTGCCGTTTCGATAGTGCTCAGCCTTGCGTGCTTCTTCTTGATTTGCACCGTCCTTCTCTCCTATATCATTCCCGAGCTTTTGCGCACGGGTCAAGGATTTGTTGAAAAGGCGCCGAAATATATGGAAGACCTTACCGTAACGCTTCGTGAATGGGCGGTAAATTTCGGACTCCCCTTGGATCCCGAATCAATAACCATTTCGTGGGACGTTATTATGTCTTGGGCAACCTCCTTCCTTGGAGAAGATCCCAACACTATAATTCAAAGCACCTTGAACACCGCGCTTTCGGTATTCGATTCGATGTGGAACGTTATACTCGGATTTATTCTTGCGATATATATCGTTTGCTCAAAGGAATCTCTCTCAAAGCTTGTCAGAGGATTTGTTTACTCGGTGGCATCAAAGGAGAGAGCCGACGAGGTCGTTCACGTTACCTCGCTTTCCAAGAATGCATTTGAGGGCTTTATATCGGGTCAATGCATTGAGGTGTTGCTTATAGGCTCACTCACCTTTATAGGTATGTGCATTTTCCAATTCCCGTACCCCCTTATGGTATCCTGCATTATTGCGGTAACGGCATTTGTGCCGATTTTCGGCGCTATCACGGGCGCTATTATAAGCGCATTCTTGATTCTCCTTGTTGATCCTGTAAAGGCAATTTGGTTCCTTATATTCATAATAATTCTTCAACAGGTTGAGTCAAATCTCCTCTACCCCAAGATAATGGGTAAGCAGGTAGGACTCCCCAGCCTTTGGGTGTTGATTGCCGTTATACTCGGCGGTGAATTCTTTGGAATACCGGGAATTATCATAAGCGTTCCGCTTTGCAGTGTTTTCTATACCCTCTTCCACGAATGGATATTAAAGCGCTTGCGTGAGAAAAAGCTTTGCCGTGCAAGTGCCACTCACATTCCCGCCTATCCTACGCCTCTTAGCGATGAGGAATATATGGAACCCGAAGAAGATGAAGGGGACTCAAAAAAAGCTTCGAAGATAAAAATAAAGCAAAAAAGCACTGAGAAGCCAAAGAAAAAGAGCAAAAAGCGCTCTAAAAAATAACAAATAAAGGCTATTCCCTTGGGAGTAGCCTTTCGCTTGAAAACATGTATTCATACTTTAAAAATTGGGTACACTACCCGAAAGGATAAAGCTTTATTATGGAAATCAAAAAACTGATAAAGAAAACTCTTGTTTCCGCTTGCGTTATATTTACGATAGTTACCGCTATCTATATGCTTATTTTGCAGATAATGAATATCTCAAAAGAAAGCGCCGCCGTTGAAGCGGGACGAGTTTTGCTATTCTTCGTATTTTCGCTTTTACTTGCACTCGCAAACGCTCTTCTCTCGATAAAATCCATTCACGCAGCGTTGCGTTACAGTGCGCACTATTTGATTACAACCTTTGGCTTTTGGGCGTGCTTCTGCCTTCCAAATTCAATGGATGCCTCAAAAACGCTCGTTGGCATAGTTCTCTTCTCTGCCGCATACGCAATTATAATGGCGATATATGCATTTATCAAGAGCAGGCTAAAAAAGGCTATGAAGAATGAAGAAAAGTACGAAAAACAGTTTTCGGGCAAGAAAAAGAAAAAATAAAATCAAATGCCTCCGTAAATAAAGCTTTGACCTAAAAAAGCTTATTACGGAGGCTTTTTTATGCCTAAAATACTTTTTGTTTTAATCGCTATTACTCTTATTTTCTGCTCCTGCTCGCAAAGCGCAGATGAGATATGCACCGAGACTATCGAGGAAAGCAAGATATGCTACGTTAAAGGTTATTTGAATATAGATGAGATAATATTTCTCGGCGAATCCACGACATTTCACCTTAAATCTCGTGGAGTTCTCTCGGGTGGCACAAGCACAAAGCAGGTCTGGGCTCCGCAAAGCGGAACTCTTATGCTTGACAGCGCAACCTCGGAGTGCAGAATAATATATCCCGACACAAACGAGGAGCTTCCTTTTTTAACCGCCTTGGAAATGAAAAGACCTAAATATATTATGCTTACCTTTGGTCTTAACGGCGCTACTAATTTTATAAAACGCGGGGAAAGCTATTTTAAATATTGCTATCAAAAGCTTGCCGACGAAATAGCAAGGGCTTCCGATAGCACCGAGATTATTATAAACTCCTGTTTCCCTGTTGCGGCAGATATGAATATGCAAAGATACAACATTGATGCAAAAACGCTAAACGCTTATATCGATCAAATAAACGCTTGGGCAAAAGAGCTTGCATTAGAAAACGGGTTCATATACGTTAACACCGCAGACACTCTAAAGGATAGCAATGGATTTCTTGACAGCTCGCTTCAAATGAGCGACGGATATCATCTTAATGCAAACGCATATAGAAAAATACTTGCCATATTAAAAAACACAGAAATAAACGGAGAATGAAATATGATGAAAAAAGGATATATTGTTTTGATTCTTATACTCCTTGTGGGCGCTATTTTTTCTTCCTGCGCAAAGGAAGAGTTTACAAGCACACTTAGCTGCAACGAGCTTTCAAAGAGCTTAGAAAAGGAATTTTCGGGCGACGGACAAGAGTTCTCATGTTATAGTAAGGAAGAGCTTAAGTTTTTATTTCCCGACACCGACGTTTACGAGGACGGACTTGTTATATACTCGTCCGACGGCGTTGATATTACCGAAATAGGCATTATGCGCGCAAAGGACGAGAACGATGCTATTGCGCTTTTAGAGGATGCTAAGGGATATATCAAGGATATTCAAGAGCAAAAGCGTGAATTTCTGCAAAATTACTCCCCAAGCGAGCTTTCAAAGCTTAATTCGGCAGAGGCGCGTAGATTTGGGCAATACGTTATTTTTACAATAGCCGAGCCATATGAGTCTAACGCCGTATTCAGCGCCGCTGAAAAATGCTTAAAAAAATAGTGGGTGTCATTTAGATACCCGAAAAAATCAAAAGGGACACCGTTTTGGTGTCCCTTTGATTTATCTAAAGTTTTAGATCTTTTCCTTAACCTTAGATGCCTTACCAACTCTATCGCGGAGATAGTAAAGCTTAGCACGGCGAA
>JAZLCC010000138.1:0-4248 GCA_045614065.1 Eubacteriales bacterium
GGGGGGAGGTGGCAACCCGAGCGAACAAAATGTGAGCGAAGCGGTTGACGGAAGGGGGCGCGTGCACATAAAATTTTTATTTCATCAAGAGCACAAAATCCATTGTTGCGCTTACTCCTTCAGTCGCCTACGGCGGGAGCCTATCGAATTTGTGCGAACATTGTGCTTTCCCGCCGAGATCCCGAACGATGATACACATCGTTCGATCCTCGTTTCACTCGGATTTCGACTACGCTCAGGATGACACGGCGGGGCGGGAAAATATAAAATTTTATTGTTTTTTACCCCTTTCAGTCAGCTCCGCTGACAGCTCTCCCAAAGGGCGAGCCTTTTGATGCATCACAGCACTGCCGACTTTTTAAAAGAGTTTACTTCCTCTACAAAAAACATGGAAAGCAAAAAAGAACGGCGGGAGAAATCCCGCCGTTTAGAATTATTTATTAACCAAGAACAGTAATGGTTTTGTCGGAGCAAACAACGTTGATCGTGAGATCGCCGTTCCAAGTAGCAGACTTAATAATGGCGTTCCACTGTTCCTCGGTTCCCTCGAAGCTTATATCCGAGAGAGCGGTGCAGGAAGCGAATGCGGTGTCTGCAATAATCTTTGCGTCCTTGTTAAGCTTAAAGTCCTCAACCGACTTGATGTCAACCTCAACGAGAACCATGTAGGGGTTAGCGGTTGTTCCGAGGTAGAGACCGTTCTCGCTCTTGTTGTAGTTAAGCTCGGTGCAACCAACAAAGGAAGTACCGTTTATGTACTTAACGGAATCGGAAAGAGTGATGTCGGTAAGAGAAGCACAGTTGTTGAAAGCGGCATCCGCAACGATAGCGGTAGTAGCGCTTACTGCGCAAACGTCAACGTTCAAGCTCTTGGGAGAAACCAAGAGAAGAGTTTTGTTGGTAGCATTACCGAGATAGAGAAGACCGTTCTCCTCGGTGTAAACGAGCTTGTCGCATCCGTAGAATGCCTCTTTGGTAGCGTAGGTAAGCTTGTCGGTAACGGTAACGGTTTCAAGAGAAGCACAGTTGAGGAATGCACCCTTGTGAATCTTCTCAACGTTTGAAAGATCGAGAGATGCAAGAGCCTTGCAATCCTTAAAGGTGTACTCGGAAATCTCCTTTACAGCAGCGGACATTCCAAAGGTTGCGAGAACGTCGCAGCTCTCAAATGCGCCCTTGCCGATAGTCTCGATGCTTGCAGGAAGGTTAACGCTTACAAGCGCATCGCAATCATAGAAAGCGTACTCGCCGATATATGTGTAGGTTGCGGGAATAACTACGCTCTTAATAGTGCTTTCTGCCTTAAAAGCGTTGTCTGCAATTCCAACTACGTCTCTGTTATTTATCTTCTCGGGAAGAGTGATATCAGCTACCGCTACCGAGTAGGGCTCGTATTTTACTATCTCGTAGTCGCCCTCATCGTTAAGAGCAAATTCGAATTTACCCTTATTGGAAGCCTCATCAACGTAGTTCTGAGCTACCTGAGTGGTTTCGGTATCTTTGTTGTCTTTTTCTTCTTCTTTTTTATCTCCGCAGGAAGCAAGGCAAAGCACCATAAGACCTGCAAGGAGAAGCGCTAAAATTTTTTTCATTATAATTTATAACCTCCAATTTGGCATAGTTACATACTTTAATTAATATTATACCTTAAATCAACTTGATTGTCAATAATAAAAAATCCATTTAGAAAAATTTAGTGGATTTTTTACAAATTATAGACCTCTGCTTTGTTATGAAAGCTATTGACAGTGCTTCTTTTTGTGTTGTATAATATATTTAACATAATGAAAGAAAAGAAAGGGGATATTTTATGAGCTATGCGGACCTTGACATAAAAAAGCTTTACGGCGTAGGCGAAGCCCGCGCAAAGGCATATAGTGCGCTTGGAATAAGCACTGTCGGCGACCTTTTGGCGCATTATCCCCGAGGATATGAGGATAGAGGTAATATAAGGCTTCTTTGCGAGGCGGATGATTCTAAAAACGCCTTTTTGCTCACTGTTGCAACCGAACCGAGAACGGCACGTCTTAAAAATCGAATGACGGTAACAAAGTTCAAGGCTTACGATGAGAGCGGCGCTTGCGAGATAGTTTATTTCAATCAGGATTATATAAGAAACGTTTTTGCCTTGGGCGCAACCTATCGTTTTTACGGCAGACTCGACCGAAGCTCACGCTCCGTGGTTCTCACCTCGCCTGCGTATGAGCCGTACTCCGAGGGAACGGCGCTTCCGCCTCTTGTTCCCGTATATCCCGCTACGGGCAAAATATCTCAAAAGCAGATAGCGAAGGACGTGCGCTCGGCGCTTGTTCTTGCTGCCTGCGATAGGGAGTCGGGCGATCCGCTGCCCGAGAATATACGCCTTAAATACAAGCTTTGCACCCGTAGCTTTGCTCAAAAGAATATCCACATGCCCGATAGCTTTGTTTCGCTTGCGGCGGCAAAGAAAAGACTTGTTTTTGATGAGTTTTTTAATTTCGCCCTGGGCGTCTCAATGCTTGGTGATAAGAGCAATCGCTCTGCGGCTCACGCTTGCATAAAAGCAGACCTTGCGCCTTTGCTTGTCCGCTTGCCCTTTAAGCTTACCAATGCGCAGAGCCGTGTTATAGGCGAGATTCGCGAGGATATGATGAAGAGCACCGCAATGAGCCGAATCGTTATAGGCGACGTTGGATGCGGAAAGACGGTTTGTGCGGCGGCGGCAATGCTTTTTGCCGTTCAAAGCGGTCATCAGGCGGCGCTTGTGGCTCCAACCGAAATTCTTGCCCGCCAGCATTTTGAATCTCTTACCGAGCTTTTAGCTCCGCTTGGTATTCACTGCGAGCTTTTGCTTGGAGCAACTACTGCGGCGGAAAAGCGCAGGATATATGCCTCGTTACGCGAGAGCGGAGAGGGACGTGCCGATATAGTTATAGGAACGCACGCAATACTTTCAGAGGGGGTTGAATTTAGCTCCTTGGGGCTTGCCGTTATTGACGAGCAGCACCGCTTTGGCGTTGGTCAGCGCTCGGCGCTTGCGCAAAAGAATCCTCTTTCGCACACGCTTGTTATGAGCGCAACTCCTATTCCTCGCTCCTTGGCTCTTGCGCTTTACGGCGACCTTGATATATCTATGATAGATGAAATTCCGCAAGGCAGACAAGCCGTTGACACCTTTGTGGTTGACGAGAGCTACCGTGAGCGTCTTAATGGATTTATACGCAAGCAGGTATCTCTTGGCGGTCAGGTCTACGTTGTTTGTCCTGCCGTTGAGGAAAGTGAAGACGGTGAGGATCGTGAGAGCAATTTTCTTATGGAGCACATCGGCATTGAAGGTAATCTTCTCGAAAATCGAGATCAGCCTAAGCTGAAATCCGCAATCGGCTTTTCTGCCGAGCTCTCCGAGATTTTTTCCGATCTTCGAGTTGATTTTATGCACGGAAAATTAAAGCCTAAGGAAAAAGAGCAAAAGATGGCTCTTTTTGCCTCAGGCAAAACCGATATTTTGGTGTCCACCACGGTTATTGAGGTTGGCGTAAACGTTCCAAATGCATCTCTTATGATAGTTGAAAACGCCGAGCGATTCGGACTCTCACAGCTTCATCAGCTCCGAGGACGTGTTGGACGAGGCGTGCGCAAGTCCTACTGTGTTTTCGTTTCCGATTCTATCAACAAGAACGGCACTGCCCGTGAGCGTCTTATGACCGTTAAAAATTCGCACGACGGATACGCTATTGCCGAAAAAGATCTCGCTATGCGTGGCCCCGGTGATTTTCTTGCTATGCGCAAGGATAGCTATCTTCGTCAAAGCGGTGGAATGAGCTTTAAGCTTGCCGAGCTTTGCGACGATACGGGTCTTATGACCCTCGCTTTCTCTGAGGCTCGCACTATTATCTCAAATGATCCCACTCTTTCTTCCTATCCGTTCTTAAAGCGAGAGGTGGAATCCTTATTCACTGCTGACGGTTTGTACGTTAATTGACGGCTTTACGGAGTTTTCAAAGCGCGCTCGACGGTTGTGAGCACAATGTTCGCACTGCTTTAGGGTTGCTTTTATATGCCACTTTTTTGAAAAAAAGTGGCGCAAAAAACTTCCAACAGGAAGATTTTTGGCGCACATTTTTGCTCGACGATTGTGAGCACAAACCTCATTATTGTGAGGGCAAATTACGAATCAGCCTATATTGTTGTTAGTAAAATGTTCGTTTCGTAAAAAAAGACCAAGCTTGTAACTTGGCCTTTTTGGAGCTGGTGATGTGACTCGAACAC
>JAZLCC010000139.1:0-4970 GCA_045614065.1 Eubacteriales bacterium
AGAGCAACTCTCTTTTGCTTCTTGTAGAACGCAGTCTCGGAGAGAGACATAGCCTGAGAAACGTTCTCCTTTACCTCGTGATATACGAGTCTGTCAACGATATTTCCGTTAAGAAGATGCTCGGAAGCAATTTCGGGAACGTCGTTTACGGTTACACAGCTGTAGAACGTACCCTCGGGATAAACTATCATAATCGGGCCAAGTGCGCAAAGACCGAAGCATCCGGTCAAAACAACCTTAACCTCATTCTCAATACCAAGCTTAGAGATTTCAGCTTCCAAAGCGTTCTTGATCTCAACGCTCTTAGACGAGGTACAACCGGTACCGCCGCAAATCAAAACGTGCTTTTTAACAGTAGATTCAGCGCTTACTTTTCCCTCGCGGATTGCAACACTATCCTGCATATTCACCTTGATAGCTGCAATTTCTGCTAAAGATTTCATAAATTTTCCTCCGTTATATTTAAACTAAATAGAATACAGTTTTATTTTCGCTCGTATTACTTATACTTTTCAAGAATAGCGGGCATATCTGCAGGAACAAGCTTACCGTAAACCTCGTTATTGATGGTAAGAACGGGAGCAAGACCGCAAGCGCCTATGCATCTTGTTGCCTCAAGCGAATACTTTCCGTCGGGAGAGGTAGAACCTGCAGGAAGTCCGAGAATCTCGGTGATCTTATCAAGAAGAGCGCCGCTTCCCTTTACGTAGCAAGCAGTTCCCATGCATACTGCAATTGCAACTTCACCCTTGGGGTTGAGAACGAACTGAGAATAGAAGGTGGAAACACCGTAAACCTCTTCAAGAGAGATTCCCATTCTGAGTGCGATCATGTTTTGAACCTCGATAGGAAGATACCCATAAATCTCCTGCGCCTGCTGAAGAATAGGCATCAATGCTCCGGGAACGTCCTTAAGGCTGTCAATAACAGCATAAAGCTGCTCTTCCTGAGCCTTTGTGCCACGGAACGCTACTGTGGTCAAATTCTTTTTCATTTTTAATCCTCCATTGATTTTTATTTATTTTTATTTTTAAAATAAATCAAATTTATCCCGCACCTTAGTGCCGTAGGTTTTGGGAGCAAGCAAAATTCAAAAAGCATCTCAAAACATACACATATATTATACATTATTTTTTTAAAATTGTCTATACTTTTTTCTACATTTAAAACGAAAAACCACACAAAAAATCGTGTGGTTTTTCATATATTTTAACGAATTTGTTAAAAATCTATCATTCTTTGCCATATTTACAAGCAACCGAAAATTTTTCTCAAAAATTCGTTTTTATTTTGCCTCGTACCAATTCTTGCCGATATGCGCCTCTACGTTAAGCGGAACCGAGAGCTTTATAGCGTCCTCCATTGACGTCTTGAGTATCTCGTATGCCCTCTCTGCATCACTCTTATGAGCCTCCAGAATAAGCTCGTCGTGAACCTGCAAAAGAAGCTTTGCGTCGATATTAGCATCCTTTAACGCATTTGAGGTTTTTATCATAGCAATTTTTATTATATCTGCGGCTGTACCCTGAATCGGGCTATTCATAGCCACTCTCTCGCCGAAATGCTGAAGATTTTTATTTGACGATGCAAGCTCGGCTATTTTTCTGCGTCTGCCGAAAAGCGTGGTAACGTAGCCGTCATTTTTTGCGGTCTTTTTGATATTATCAAGATATTCCTTAACGCTTGGAAAACCGTTGAGATAGCTTGTTATATACTTTTTAGCCTGCGCCATCGATATTCCGAGATCCTCGGAAAGCGAATACTCACCCATTCCGTAAAGTATACCGAAGTTTACCGCCTTTGCACGCTTGCGATGCTCCGAGCTTACCTCGGACGGGGGTACGTCAAAGACCTTTGATGCCGTCATAGTATGAATATCCTCGCCCGAAAGGAATGCGTTTATCATAGCCTCGTCATTCGCTATATGCGCAAGAATTCTAAGCTCTATCTGCGAATAATCGGCATCGATTATAACGTGATCCTCGTCCTGCGGAACAAAATATTTTCTAAATTCTCTACCCTCTGCGGTGCGCACGGGAATATTTTGCAAATTTGGCTCTGCCGAGGAAAGTCTGCCCGTTGCCGTGCCCGTTTGGTTGAAGACGCTGTGTATTCTTCCGTTGGAATCCGCCGCCTTTGGAAGGCCGTCGGCGTAGGTTGATTTAAGCTTTGTCATCTGTCTGTAATCAAGTATATCCTCGATTATCGGATGGTAAGGAATAAGCTTTTTTAATACGTCGGCATCGGTTGAATATCCCGTTTTGTTTTTCTTTATAACCGGAAGCATCATCTTTTCAAAAAGCACCTCGCCAAGCTGCTTCGGTGAGGAAATATTAAACTCCTCGCCCGCAAAGCTGTATATACGCTCCTTAAGCTCGTCTGCCCTTGCGGAAAGCTCAAGACCGTAATTTTTTATTCCCTCAACGTCAACACAAATTCCGCAAAGCTCCATCTCCGCAAGCACCAACGCAAGAGGTATTTCAATCTCGTAAAGGAGATAGTTGTTATCACTCTCGTCAATCCTTTTCTCGTATATTTCGGCAAGAGCGAAGATTATAGCATCGATGGCGGTATTCTCGTTAAGCGATGCTCCAAGCTGTGAAAAAGCAAGTCTTTCAAGCGAGAAGGAGCCCTCGGTCGAGTCAAGAACGTACGCCGCAAGCATAACGTCCATATATATTTTCGGCGCTGAAAATCCACCCAAAATAAAGGATTTATATATAGATTTTGCATCATAGCAAGAAATTTTTGCAGTGTCGAATATCTTTAACGCATCCTCACTTATTTCACAGGAATATCTTGCTTTTCCATCAAAAAACACAAGCTTATTTTCCTCTATAAATGCCATTGAAGCGTTCTTATTTTCGAGTGTTGCGGCAATATCCAAAGCACTCGATCCAATTATTTCGGCATTGGAAAAATCCACGCCTTTTGCAGAGGTCTCGCCCTCGTTTTTTTCGGTTAAGGTAACGCCCTCAAGTCCAAATCTCTTTATAAGCGCAAGAAATTCAAGCTCAACGAAAAGCGCATAAAGCTCTTCCTTTAAAAATCCCGAATAAGCGCAATCCTCAAGAGTTACACCAACGGGAGCGTCGGTATCGATTCTCGCAAGCATCTGCGAAAGATATGCATTATCCTTGTTTGCCAAAAGCTTTTCCTTGACCGATGCGCTGATTTTTGCGCCATCAAGCTTTTCATATATGGAATCTATGCTTCCAAACTCGGAAATGAGCTTAAGAGCCGTCTTTTCGCCTATACCCGCAACACCCGGAATATTATCCGAGGTATCGCCCATAAGAGCCTTTACGTCAACGAACTGCTCGGGCTCTACTCCGTAGGTTTCATTAAATAAAGCTCTGTCAAAGCAAAGAGTCTCCTTGGTTTTTACCAAGAGAACCTTTGTGAGATCGCCTATAAGCTGAAGCGAGTCGCGGTCTCCCGTGAGAATATACCCCTCAACGCCCTCGTTTGCCGACATTTTTGCAAGCGTACCGAGAATATCGTCTGCCTCGTAGCCCTCAACCGAGAGAACCTTACATCCCATATTCTCCATACATTTTTTTGCATAAGGAAGCTGAACGGCAAGCTCCTCGGGCATTCCCTTTCGGTTAGCCTTATATCCGTCATACGCCTTGTGTCTAAAGGTTGGAGCCTTAAGATCAAAGGCAACAACGCAGTAATCGGGCTTTAAGGATTCAAGCTGACGCTCGATTATATTTGCCATTCCGTATACCGCATTAGTATAAAGTCCGTTTTTATTAGTGAGCAATCTTATGCCGTAAAAGGCACGATTGAGTATACTGTTTCCGTCTATAACAAGAAGCTTTTTCATAAAACAACTCCAAAATCAACTTAGTTTGATCAAGTCTTGAAATTAATTTGCAATTGGATTTCAATTTGAAAAAAGCTATCCCGCTCTGCCGACTTTGCGGAAGCAAGATAGCTTAATTGTTAGATTATTTCTTTAACTCGTGCTCGAGCCAAATAAGTCCAAGCTCGAAAGCATCGTAAAGTCCCTGCTTTGAGCCCTGACGAAGAATGTTCGTCTGATTCTGCGACTCTACAACCTGAATAAAGATATTATCGGGCAATTCCTTATCGCCCTCTTTTTTATAGCTGAGTATCTCAAGAATGAGAATGCACTTTTCGCTCATATCTCCGTAGCAAAGTGTATCTCCCTCACGAACCAAGGGTCTGCCCTTGTACTCAAGATATTTGCCGTCAACAAGCTTAATTCCGTCTGCCATATCTATATTTCCTTTCAAAAAACAAATTTATCCTAACTATTATACCACGGTATAGAAAAAAAGTCAAGGAATTAGCGTTACTTTATTATAAAAGCATTTTTTCTATATGCTTCGCCTGTCGAAAAAGGCTTTTTCGTTGCAAGAGTAAAGAGCGAATTCAGCTTCTCATCGACAATAAATTGCTTTGCTTCACGAGGCGCATCGGCAGGCTTTGTTACAACCGTTATAAATTGATTTTTCGCCTTTTTATTAGCCGACAAAAGCTCTCTGCCCGCACTGCTTGCCGCCAAAAGGCAGGTGTATTCCGGCGCGCTCGAAAGCAACTCCTTATCAACTCCCGTAAGCGCAAAAAGCATTGCTCTGCGAAGCTTTGCGTCGGTGTATCTTTTGGTTTTTATTGCATTCCAAAAGCTTTCAAAATCATAGCTGTTTTTTGCCGCAAGGCAGATGCGCTCGGCAACTCCGCCATCGCACTCGGCAAGGCTTGAGATCGAGCTCGGATCGGTCAATCTAAAGTAGGCAAGATACGCCCTTTCAAGAAGCCTCATATCGGTTATTTCACCACTTTCGGAAAGCTCGTTAATAGTTCCAAAAAGCTCGCTGTCAAGCGACGAAATGAGATTTTTATCCTCGCTATAAATAGCCCTTCTGATTGCGCTTGCAGAAGGGATTTTTCCCTCATTCAGGGTGTCGTCGCGATAGGCATTTCCCTCTCTTTTCACA
>JAZLCC010000140.1:0-2945 GCA_045614065.1 Eubacteriales bacterium
CGTTGATGCAAGACTTGTTTATTCAGATAATTTAAAGGTCAGAATGCGCCTTGACAAGAAGAACGAAAAGGACCTTGAAAAGCTTGCGGGTGGCGCTATAAACGAGAACGAGCTTTATGCCGAGAATATGGTAAATATGCTTCATGCAGGCTCGGTTGTTAAAGAGGGAAGCGGACGTGCTATCGTTATAGCAACGGGTAGCTATACCTATTTGGGCGCTATGATGGGCGGTCTTTCACAAGGAGTGGATGAGGAGCTTCCCGAAACGCTTAAGGGTCTTCAAAAGAAATGCTCGAAGTTTAGTATGATACTTTTGATAGCCTTGCTTCCTTTCTGCCTTGTAAGTCTTTTGCTTGGTAGATTCTTGGTTGGAACCTCGTTGCTTTCGCAAACTCTTATGATAGCGCTTGCCTTCGGCGCAACCTTTAGACTTGCAAGCTTTTCAACGCTTTTCTTGTCTTTCTTTAACAGATATTTAAGAAAAGCCGCAGTATCGGATAACCCCTGTATTTTACGCTCGGCGAGAACGCTTGATAAGCTTGCTGACGTGGATTATATCTTCTTGCTTGACGGAAGCGTAGCAACCGACGGAATCTTGCATTTCGAGGCGCTCGAAACGGCAGATGGAGCTCAAAAGGACCTTGAAAGCCTTTCGGGAAGCGCTAAAGAGCTTTTCAATATGGTAACGATATATTCGCAGGCTCGAAGCTCTGCTCCGAGCGTAGGAGTAAAATCCAACGGAGCTATAGATATTGCCCTTGAAGAGCTTTTGAAAAAATCTAATTTTGACCGCGAGGCGCTTAGAATAAGATGCAACGTAAATACATATCTTCCCACGGTAGATAATATCGTTGGAGATACTGTAAATTACACCGAGCTCGGAATTACCAAGGAGATGAACGTAACAACCTCAAGCCTTGCTATCGAAGCGTGTGAGTACGCTTACGTTTCGGGCGAGATAAAGGCACTTACCGAGGAAGGCGTTCAAGAGTTGAAGAAAGCCTTTTATTCGAACGTTAATTCGGGTAAAAAACCGATAATCTTTATTTCAACTCAAGGATCACAAAAGTGCTTTGTGGGTATGATGGTATTAAGAGAGGGTCTCGATTATACTACGGTTCATACTATAAACGAGTTCCGCAAGAACGGTATAGGCGTTATTGCATTCTCAAATTGCTACGATAGAGATCCAAGCATTCCCGAAATTCCAGATCTCTTAAAGAGTGATAAGCACGCAAGCTACGTTGATTTTTCAAGACGCGGAGTTTCTGCAACCTTTGATTTCGGTGAATACGAGGAATATAGAGGCTTTGGAGCAAACGATATATGTGAGCTTGCAAGACTTGTTAAGGCACAGGAAAAATCCCTTGCGGTAGTAGGATTTTCCGATTATGCGGAAAACGCTATCGAGCTTGCCGATCTCTTTATAACCTGCGCTCCGATACGCGTTGAGAGCAAGGGACATCTTGATGAGGAGATAACCGCTCTCGAGGTTCCCGGCGAGGAAAGCTCTGCTAACTGCTTGCAGACGGTAAGAGCTAATGCCGATATATTGCTTATGCGACCGAAGAACGGAAAGGGCGGTCTTGAGCCCCTTATGCGCGCAATGGAATATTGCAGAATTGCTTATAGAAATCTTAATAGATTTTTGCTTTACATATTCTGTGTTCAGCTTACAAGAGCTATTGCTGTAATGCTTCCGTTGCTTTTTGGCGGAGCAATGGTGGATGCAAGACATTTGGTTATGCTCGGCTTTGTTTTTGATACCTTTGCCTTTGCGCTCTTTATGACAAATTCAAGAAGAGCAGGGGCGTCGATAAAGAGTGTAAGGCGGATGTATACCGAGGATAAGCTTAGAGACGTATTAAAGAAATATAAGCACGTTCTTATATGCGCTATATTCGGCGGAGCGCTCGTTGTGTTGCTCCCCTCGATATTCGGCTCGTTCGGGCTTTACGGCGGATATCTCTACAAGGACGCTTATACCTATATTGCATTAATGCTTCTTCAGCTTGTTATGCTTGTGGCGATTTATAACGTTGATCTTAGAAATCAAGCGTCTCTTAAAAATCTTCTCAAGAAAAAGATATTCCTTGCAGAAATAATATTCTTCGTATTGTTGACTACGCTTTCATTCCTTATAACTCCGTTAGGAAATCTTTTCGGACTTGAGATAGGATTCGTTACGCAAAACACCTTCTATTTTCTTCTCACGGTGGTGCCCGCAATAGCCTTTGCGGTATGTTATATGGTTATGCTTGCAACCACTAAAAATGAGGCAAAGGCTGCCGCTAAGGCTGCTAAAAAAGCGGGTAAAAACAAGCGCTAAGAGCAAAGCAATAGGGAAGCAAAAATAAATTTGTAAACAATTTGTAAATTCGAAAAAGCAGACTTGAAAATATATAATAAGTGTGCTATAATTAACCGTAATTTGCGTGCAATCAGCACGTAAAAATAATAATCACACACACGCCGCATAACGACGGTGCGGTGTCGCTCTCAAAAAGGGTGATAAACCGTTAAAGCTGCGTGGTGGAAAAAAACCGAAGGAGGACATAGAAAATGTCTGTAATCTCAATTAAGCAGTTGCTTGAAGCAGGTGTTCATTTCGGACACCACACGAGAAGATGGAACCCCAAAATGCAGGAGTACATCTTCACCGAAAGAAACGGTATCTACATCATCGACTTGCAGAAGACCGTTAAGAAGTTTGACGAAGCGTATAACTTCATTCGCGACGTCGCAGCAGAGGGCGGCAACGTGCTCTTCGTTGGTACGAAGAAGCAGGCTGCTGACGCTATCGCAGAGGAGGCTACCCGTTGCGGAATGTACTACGTAAACGTTCGTTGGCCCGGCGGTATGATGACCAACTTCAAGACCATCAAGAAGTCTATCGGTCGTCTTAACGCACTCGAAAAGATGCAGGAGGACGGAACCTTCGATCT
>JAZLCC010000141.1:0-10187 GCA_045614065.1 Eubacteriales bacterium
ATAGTAAACTACGGAAATGGAATTGACCGTTTGTATGTCAGAGAAATAAAATAGACTATTCAT
This sequence comes from Eubacteriales bacterium, assembly GCA_045614065.1. GTDB lineage: Bacteria > Bacillota > Clostridia > Oscillospirales > CAG-272 > HGM12713. Next base: position 64 of record JAZLCC010000141.1, read on the forward strand.
TAAATTCCAATTTATCGAACAGAATAGAACGAACCCCGACAGATTTTTGAAAATCTGTCGGGGTTAATCTTTGCTTGCGGCGGGAGCAAGCCATCCGCCCTACGGGTAAACATCCTTACGGGAAGTCGTCTTTGAGTGTCCTTTTTACCGTCGTCAGTTGTGTCTTGCAAAAAAACGTATATTTTTCTTTTTATAGAGGAATATTGAAAAAACAAGTTATTGCTTTACTATCGTTTTTCGTGGTAAAGCGGTATTTTTTATTGATAAAAAATATTCTTTTTTGGCAAAATTTGTGAAAATTATTGCAATTTCTTGCTTTTTGTAGTATAATAGATAGTAATAGAAAAAATAAAGGAGTTAATATGGAAGGTACTTTTTGGGCGTTTTTACCTGCAATCATCGCAATAGTTTTGGCGTTGGTTACGAAGCAGGTTTACGTATCGCTCTTTTTCGGCATTTTTGTAGGTGCCATGATGTATGTCGGCGGTAATCCGCTTGAGGCGTTTTTCACTCTCTATCAGGTTTTGAGCGCAAAGGTAGGTGCAAATGCGCCTATAATCGTTTTCCTTGTTGTTTTGGGTATTTTGGTCGTTCTAATGCAAAAATCGGGCGGAGCAAAGGCTTACGGCGATTGGGCAGGCAGAAAAATTAAATCCAAAAGCGGCGCCTTGATGGCGACTGCGGGACTTGGTTGCTTGATATTCGTTGATGATTATTTCAATTGCTTAACGGTTGGCTCGGTAATGCGCCACGTAACCGATAAATTTAAGATCTCACGTTCGAAGCTTGCGTATATAATCGACGCAACTGCGGCGCCTGTTTGCATTATCGCTCCCATATCGAGCTGGGCGGCGGCGGTTTCGGGTGAGCTTGAGGGCGACGGACTTGTTGTGTTTATGAGCACTATACCGTTTAACGTTTATGCGTTGTTGACTCTCGTAATGATTTTTACACTCTGCATTTTCAAATTTGATTTTGGCAGAATGAAGCGTAATGAAATTATTGCCGAGGAAACGGGAGACGTTCACGCAGGTGTCGAGCTCGATTCTAAGGAAGAGGATAACATCGTAGGAAATCCTCGAGGCAAGGTTCGCCATTTGCTTATCCCCGTAATTATATTGATTGCTTGCTGCATTGGCGGTATGCTTTATACGGGCTTCTTCTACGATTGGGATAAAGAAGCAATTACCCGCATCCCTCAGTCGGCAAACGTTATTGAGGCATTCTCAAACTGTGATGCAGGTATGTCGCTTGCGATAGGCTCAACTATTGCGCTTATCCTCATTTCGCTTTATTATATGATTGCAAGAGTAGTATCCTTTAAGGAAATTACGGGAAGCTTTACAACAGGCTTTAAGGCAATGGTTCCCGCAATTTTGATACTTACGTTTGCTTGGTCTATTTCCGAGATTATGGGTGCAAAGGGCGGCTATCTTGATGCTCAGGCATTTGTTCGCAACAACCTTACGGGCAGTGCGTTCCCCGAGTTCCTTTTCCCCTGCATATTCTTTATCCTTGCGGCTTTGATAGCCTTTGCAACGGGTACCTCTTGGGGCACGTTCGGAGTGCTTGTTCCGATTGCGGTTACGCTCTTGGGCGGCAGCGGAACTCTTGCTGTTATGACGGTTTCTGCAACCCTTGGCGGCGCGGTATTTGGCGATCATGTCTCGCCTATATCCGATACAACAATTCTTGCGTCTGCGGGTGCACAGTGCAACCACGTTGAGCACGTGAACACTCAGCTTCCGTATGCGGCTTTGATTGCGGGTATTTCGGTTGTTACATATTTGGTTGGCGGTTTTTGCGCGGGTCTTGGAAGCGTTCTTTCGGGAGTTATTATGTGGGCATCGGCTCTTGCAATATTTGCTGTGGCGGTAGTGCTTATCAAGATTTTTGGAAAAATCAAAAAGACTTCGGTCTAATTACTAATTAAAATCATAAAATCCGTAGCTTGGCTTTTGCGAGGCTACGGATTTTTTATTTATATTTTTTGTTGAAAAATACTTGAACTTTTTTTGATAGAGTGATATAATAGGAAACGATTTTTGGCTATGGAGATTTTTTGAAAAATGAGCGTGAAAGAAAAGAGTACGGGGAAGACCGTGATAAATAGAATTTTGGGATTTGCAAAGAAAAATATAGTAATGCTTATTGCGCTTTTGGCTGCGGTAGTTACGATGTTTTTTGTGCCCGTAGATAAGCAATATTTAGATTATTTTGATTATAAGACCCTCACTTGCTTGTTTTGCACACTTGCAATTGTTTGCGCATTGAAAAATATAAGATTCTTTTATATGCTTGCGCACAAGGTGGTACAGCTCTTTAAAAACGCAAGAATGAGCGTGCTTGCCTTAACGTACATAACTTTTATCGGCTCAATGCTGATTGCAAACGACATGGCGCCTTTAACCTTTTTGCCCTTGGGATATCTTGTTTTGGTTACCACAGGCAAGGAAAAATATATGGCGTTTACTTTTATAATGCAGAACATTGCGGCGAACCTTGGCGGAATGTTAACGCCCTTTGGAAATCCGCAGAACCTTTATTTATATACTAAGTTCAATATCCCAACGGGAGAGTTTATGGCGATAATGGCGCTTCCGTTTATAATTTCCATTTTGCTCATAACGCTTTGCTGTATAATATTCGTAAAGCCCGAGCCGTTGGAAATAAAGGACGAGGAGATAAGCTTAAACCCCGCAAAAACCGTAATATATCTCATACTTTTTGCGCTCTCGATAATAATTGTTTTTCGAGTTATTCCGTATTGGATAGGGCTTATAGTTATTCCGATAGCCTTGCTTATAATGGATAGAAGGGCTTTGCGAATGGTTGATTATCCATTGCTTTTGACATTTGTTTTCTTCTTTATCTTCTCGGGAAATATGGCAAGAATTGACGCCGTTCGAAATCTTTTCTCAGGTCTGCTTGAGAAGAATACCTTGCTTATAAGCGTAATTTCCTGTCAGTGTATAAGCAACGTTCCCTCGGCAATATTGCTCTCGCAGTTTACCGAGAATTACAGAGATTTGCTTTTGGGAGTTAACATAGGCGGTACGGGAACGCTGATAGCGTCTTTGGCAAGCCTTATAACCTTCCGTGAATATATTAAGCATAATCCTAAAAAAATGATGTATTACGTTGGACTTTTCTCAGCGTTCAACTTTGCTTTCTTAATTGTTTTGACGGTATTGATGCTTTTAATTTAAAAATATATTTACTTTGTATTGAAAAGAAAATAGCTTTGTGTTATAATGTTTTTGTGGAAAAAACTTACATTTTAAAGGATAAAGTAAAAATATGACTCGTAAATCTGAAAAGGTGCAATTTACCTTTACCGAACGGTGCATACGTTGCTACACTTTGTTTATAAGTATCTTTATACTAACGGCGGTGCCTTTTGCGGTAGCCTATACAAAGGAATGGGATTTCTTTGCAAACGTGTGGCGGATACTTACCTCTCCGTGCAAGCTGATAACCGATTATTTTGCGTTGGGCGGTCTTGGTAGCACCTTATTTAACGTTGGAATATGCGGACTTTTGACTAATCTCATTATATATATTAGCCGTGTGCGTGCTAATGCAATAACGATAGCGGGGTATTTGCTTGTTATTGCGCATTGCTTCTTTGGACTTAATTTTCTTAATATGTGGCCGCCCTTTATAGGTGTTTTGCTCTACTGCTTAATAATGAAAAGAAAGATATCCGAGAATATTCATATAGCCTTTTTCGCAACGTCATTGGCTCCTTTTATCAGTGAGCTTTTGTTTAGATATCCCATTGGAAATTTTGACCCGACGGTATCAAAGGTGAATTGGATAGGCTTGGTTATCGCAATTATTTGCGGAATTGCCGTAGGATTTATCGTTTTACCGCTTTTGCCCGGTACTACCGCTATGCATAGAGGTTATAGCCTTTACTCGGCGGGACTTGCTATCGGCTTGCTCGGAATATTCATATATGCGTTTATGTATAAAACGCTTGGAATAGTTGCTCCGCCCGAGACGGTAATAGAGAATCCCGAATATTCGGCGTTGCCATATGCCTATAGAGGCTTTATAAATATTTTCTTTATAGTGTTTTTTGCAATAAATTTTATTGTGGGATTCTTTATGAATCATCGAACGTTGCACGGCTATAAGGCGCTTTTGAAATGTACGGGCTACGGCACCGATTTTTCCGATAAATTCGGATTGCCCGTTTGCTTGATAAATATTGCAATATATGGCTTTTGCATTTTGGGATATTTGAATTTGGTGTTCATTTTGCCCGAGATATTTCCTCAGCTTCCCGCAGGTGTAGGCTTTACGGGCCCCACTGTTGGAATAGTCTTTGCCGCACTTACCTTTGCGGCAGACGGTCAGCATATAAAGAACGTCTTTCCTATTGCCGTAGGATACGTGCTTCTTTTTACGGTCGTTGTTATTATCTGCTCTTTTGCGGGAATAGACATTCCGTGGACGCTCTCCTCTCAAGCATATATAAACGCCCTTGCCTTTGCAACGGGACTTTGCCCGATACCGGGAAAATACGGCTTCCGTTACGGAGTTATAGCAGGACTTTTGAGCGCAACGATATGCACGGTTACAGCGGGAATGCACGGCGGATTTGTTCTTTACAACAGCGGATTTACCGCAGGACTTGCGGCGCTCATTCTTGTGCCTCTCTTTGACTTCTATAAGATCAAGCCGATACGCGAGGACGACGTATAACGAAAAGGTAATATTGAAAAATCAAAACAAAAAAGAGCAAGGATAGAAGGAAAATTCCTTTTATTCTTGCTCTTGTTTTTATATCAAATTAGCGATTTTGATAAGGGGGATAATTCTGATTGTCCTGATAGCCTTGGGGGTTCTGCTGATAGTTTTGATAGCTTTGGAAGCTTTGCTGAGGCTGCTGAGCCTGAGCGTTCTTTGCCTTGGATTTGCCGATGCTTGACAAAACAATGCCTGCGATAAGCATAGGAACTCCCAAAGAACCTATTGACATTGCAAAGTAATCCAAGAAAAACATTATGTTGATAATAGTGTAATAACCGTTGAGAACAACGTATCTTGGGAACCACTCTCCTTCACCGACAATGACAAATATGATTGCGCCAAACATAAATATCATTATAGCAAGAACGAGTACAGCGGTAAGTAAAATACCGACCACAGTTAAAATTTTTCCGATTTTAGCCATAATTTTCTCCTTGATTTTAATATATTTAATTTGCTATATTATACACTCTTCGGCGGGATTTGTCAATAGCATATTGCGTTTTATATTGAGCTTTAATCGATATCTATATGTAAAATATGCCCGTCGCCGTAGGGTGTGCCTATCAAGATATATTGCGGTATAACTGCGGGAGAGAGGGCGTCGGTTGCGGAAATTTCGCAATAAAAATCCGAGTGAGCGTGTCCGCAGAAGCAGCCCTTTATTACGTCAGCGCTCGACCTTATAATATCGCATATTTTTGCGGATGCTTCGCCGTGCGCCGCCCTTATTCCGTGGCGGTTAAGGTCAATATTTGTCCAAGACTTATCTCCGATTTCATCGGCGTCGGCAGAGGAATATTTTTCGCTTTCGGGGGATATGTGAATATGGAAAAAGAGCAGGGCAATATAATCCTTCTTGCGTGCTTTTTCTATATCGGCGGAAAGACGCTCTATTTGATCCTCTCGAAATCCGATTTTTGATGAGCAATTGTCCATTTGAATTATCATTACTCGCTCGTCTATTACTTTTGAGGAGTAGTGAAGATCGTTTGGCCAAAATCTCTTAAGGCGTTCTTCCTTTTCCTCTATCGTCATAGTCTCGGGGTATATGCCTTGAACCTTGCGCGCGGTCTCATGATTGCCAAGCGAGGCGATAATATCGGGATAGGCTTTGAATATATGCTTGATTGCAAGCTCCTCGCATCCGTAGGAGAGGTAGTCGAGTATATCTCCCGTAATAACTATTGCGTCGGAGCCCTCGGCATGCTTTAGCGAGCGCAGTGCGTTTTCAACCGAGCTACCGTTTTTTAACCATTCACGCTTTTCGTAGGTGCTCATAAGCACGGGATCGTTCTCGCAAAAATCTCTTTCGTTGCAAAGGTTAAAATGCAGGTCGGTGATCTGACTTATGCGAATAGGCTTGCCCGATTTTTTGGAGCTTATTTTTATACGGCGCTCAATTACGCCGTCATCGGCGGTAACGTAGTTCCAAATATTGGGGTTTGGCATTTTTACCTCCTTGAATTTTTATACTACAATTATTCATTATTCATTTGAAATCCGCTTGAACCTAAATGAATAATGAATAGTGAATAATGAATAGTGAATAATACAAAAGAAATCCACTTTCTTTCGAAAGCGGATTTCTTTTGGTGCCGGTGACCGGGGTCGAACCGGTACGATACTCACGTATCACGGGATTTTAAGTCCCGGGCGTCTGCCTATTCCGCCACACCGGCAAATGCTGCGGATGCTTACGCACAAGATGTATTATATCATATATTTTGCTATTTGTCAAACTTTTTTTAAAAAAATGATTTATTTTTTCTTACTTTGCTGCGACTTTGATTGACTTTTAGGTTTATTTGTGGTATAATCGCTCTTGTTGCAAAAATACGAGAGGAGGAGAATATGAGCTTTAAAAATTTTAAGCGCGGACTTGTGCACGGCTTGCCGATAGCGCTCGGCTATCTTGCCGTTTCGATGTCATTTGGAATATCGGCGGTCAATATGGGACTTTCCGTACTTGAAGCGCTGTTTATATCAATGGCAAATCTCACCTCTGCAGGTCAGCTTGCGGGAGCGCCTATTATAGCATCCCACGGCGGACTTTTTCCTCTCGCATTCGGACAGCTTTTTATAAATCTAAGATACGCTCTTATGTCGGTATCTCTCTCGCAAAGATTTAACGATAAGGTTACAATTTTTGATAGGCTTCTTATTGGCTTTGGAAATACCGATGAGATATTTGCTGTTTCGGTATCGCAAAAGGAGCGAGTTTCAAAGGAATATATGTACGGACTTATTGCGCTTCCGTTTGTAGGATGGTCGTTGGGTACTCTTATCGGAGCGCATTTGGGTGTTGATATAAGTGAATTTTTGCCGCCCTTTGTGCTTTGGGCGCTCGGTGTGGCTATTTACGGAATGTTTATAGCAATAGTAGTACCCGTAATGAAAAAGGAGAAGAGAGTAGCCTTCTGCGTGCTTATCTCGATTGCTTTGAGCGCTGTATTCTACTACGTTCCGTTTATGTCAAAGATAATTCCCACAGACCTTCACATCGTTGTTTGCGCCGTTATTGCAAGCGTTGCAATGGCTATAATAGCGCCTATAAAGGTTGATGCCGAGCAAGGCGTGGAGGTGGAAGAATGAGTATAAGACCTTATTTTTGGCTTTATCTTCTTGTGATGGCGGGGGTTACTTATCTTGTTAGAATGCTTCCGCTCGTGCTTGTGAAAAAGAAGATAAAAAATCGATTCCTGCTCTCATTCTTGCACTATATGCCGTATGCCGTGCTTACCGTAATGACTATCCCTGCAATCTTCCACGCTACGGGCAGTATTTGGTCGGCTATTGCAGGCTTTACAGTTGGCGTGCTGCTCGCTTATTTTGAGAAGAGCCTTGTTACGGTTGCAATATGCTCTGCGGGAACAGTGCTTGCCGTTGATTTGTGTATAAACTATATTCCGCTTTTGTTTTGAGCATTAGCGGAATATTTTTTGCTTATTGGCAAGAAAATTTTTAAAAGTTATTGACAAACGCTTTATTAAGGTGTAAAATGTGTAACAACAAATCGAAATTTACAAAGGAGAGTAGCTGTGATGTTTAACAATAAGTTTTACTATTACTATTATTATTTTAAACAGGGCTGCCCGTCTTTTGTAAAATCCGAGATTTAAAAATCAATGGAAACAAAAATACGGTCAGTCCGCATTTGCTATGCTTAGAAGGCATAATAAAATGCGGATTTTTTGTTTTTTTAGGACTTTTTACGGCCAAAAATAAAAAAGGCAGAAAAAGTTTTAAAAACGAGTAAAAAATGGCAATAAAATGGCAAAAAAAGAATAAAAAATGGCGTTTTTACTCGACAAAATCAAGCTTTTATGATATAATAGATGTATATTTGTTTTCAACAGATAAGGAAAGGTAGTAAAAATATGCCAATTACAGATTTTTTGGAAAGAAACGCGAAGATATACCCCAATGACGTGGCTATCGTTGAGGTTAATCCCGAAAAACAACCCGCAAAGAATATCACTTGGAGAGAGTTTAATCTCATTGATACTGCGGCAGAGGGAGATAAGTATCGCAGAGAGATTACCTGGAGAGAGTTTGATATAAGAGCAAACCGCTTTGCAAACCTTTTGTTCACACGTGGAATAAAGAAGGGCGATAAGGTGGCTATTCTTATGATGAACTGCCTCGAGTGGCTTCCTATATATTTTGGAATTTTAAAGACGGGCGCTTTGGTAGTTCCTATGAATTACAGATATTCGTCCGACGAAATTAAATATTGTCTTGATCTTGCAGACGTAAGAATGCTTGTTTTCGGCCCTGAGTTTATCGAGAGAATAAACGCAATAGAGAATGATATTTCCGACGTTGACAATCTCTTCTTTGTAGGAAAGAGAGAGGAGACTCCCGCTTATGCCGATAACTATGCGGATATGACTTATTTCTGCTCGTCAATAACTCCCCCCGTTGAGATAACCGACGAGGAGGATGCGGCAATATACTTCTCATCGGGTACAACGGGATTTCCCAAGGCTATATTGCATAGACATAAGGCGCTTGTTGCTTCTTGCTATACCGAGCAGAATCATCATTCGCAAACAAAGGACGACGTGTTCCTCTGCATTCCGCCTCTTTACCATACGGGCGCAAAGATGCACTGGTTCGGCTCGCTTCTTACGGGTGGAAAATCGGTGTTGCTCCGTGGAGTAAAGCCTGAGTGGGTATTGCAGACGGTTTCCGACGAGAAGGCAACTATCGTTTGGTTACTCGTTCCGTGGGTTCAGGATATTCTTGATTCTATTGATAGAGGCGATCTTGCTCTTGATGAGTACACGCTTGATCAGTGGCGTCTTATGCACGTTGGTGCACAGCCCGTTCCCCCATCGCTTATAAAGCGTTGGAAGGGCGTTTTCCCGAATCACGATTATGATACGAACTACGGTCTTTCCGAGTCGATAGGTCCCGGCGCCGTTCATCTTGGAGTTGAGAATATCAATAAGGTCGGTGCTATCGGTAAGGCGGGATACCTTTGGGAAACCAAGATCGTTGACGAAAACGGCAATGAGGTTCCTCGCGGAGAGGTTGGCGAGCTTGCGCTTAAGGGCGACGGCGTTATGAAATGCTATTATAAGAATCCCGAGGCTACTAACGAGATACTCAAGGGCGAGTGGCTCCTTACGGGAGATATGGCAAAGGAGGACGAGGATGGATTTATCTACCTCGTTGACAGAAAGAAGGACGTTATCATAAGCGGCGGCGAAAACCTCTATCCCGTTCAGATCGAGGATCATTTGAGAGCCTTTGAAAAGGTCAAGGACGTTGCTGTAATAGGACTTCCCGATAAGCGTCTTGGCGAGATAGCGGCGGCTATTATCGAAATCAAGGAGGGAATGAGCTCTACCGAGGAGGAGATAAACGAATTTTGTCTCTCGCTTCCTAAGTACAAGCGCCCGAGAAAGATTATATTTGCAAAGGTGCCTCGTAATCCCACTGGTAAGATAGAGAAGCCCAAGCTTCGCGAGACCTATTGCGGAGGAAGCCTTGTTGAGGCTCAGATCACAGGCTGATATAAAATCTAATATTTATCACCGTTAGAATAAACGGTGTGTTGCTAAAAATATAAAAATTTTTAAAAGGAACTTTTTACTTATGAAAAAATTAATGCTTGGAAATGAGGCGGTTGCCCGCGGTATTCTTGAAGCAGGATGCTCTATCGTATCGAGTTACCCCGGAACGCCCTCTACCGAAATTACCGAGTACGCGGCAAATTATGATGAAATATATTGTGAGTGGGCGCCTAACGAGAAGGTTGCTTGTGAGGTTGCATTTGGTGCATCCTTGGCAGGCGCAAGAAGCGCTTGCTGTATGAAGCACAAGTCGGAGGCCAAGCGGTCTTAGGAAGACAA
>JAZLCC010000142.1:0-10421 GCA_045614065.1 Eubacteriales bacterium
AGTCTTATAGGAAATCTTACCTGAGAAGAAGATAAGCTCTGCGCCAACTCCTATATCAAACTCAACACTTCCCGCCGCATCAACGGGCGTAAAGCCAACAATGAACGGCAAGTTAAATCCACCCTCAGCGAAGACACTTGCCCAACCGTTAAATCCTGCTCCACCTCTTACAACTACCTTAAAAACAGGAGAAGCAATAAATGCGTTAACGTTCGTTGTTAGCTCGTTATTAGCCTCTTTTAATATCGTATCAAGCTCCGAACCAAGTTTAACATTTTTATTAAAGTCAATCTGAAGCTGACCATATGCCTCGTTTTGTACGCTAATACATACATAGCAAGGAACTCCATAGAGGTTTACGGGTATGTCAGAGGTAAAATAAGCTTCTTCTCCAAGCGCAATATCAAGGCCTATCATATTGTGCGATAAGCTTCCGTCTCCATTATCAACTACCTGAACGGTAATTCTAACCATAAACACGGGAGATATCTCAACCTTTGGCCAATAAGTCTTTTTAAGATCAGATATACCGTTCGGCTCATTTTCAGCAGCTGCCTGAAGAAGCTCTGCGGTCTTCTTGGTCTCCTTATATCTTTCGATAACCATACCTGTTAAATAGTTAGGTCTTACCGATTGACCGCAAACAAGCGTGTAAACGTCTCCGTCTTGGCTCCAATCTCCCTGCTGAATGAAATATCCACCTGTTCTGCTGCTAAAGCTCATATCCATAACACCAAGAATAGGAAGTTCATAATTCTTTATTTCTCCACTTGATGATTGAACACCGGGGATAGTAGGAATACTTTGCTGAATTGGGGGATTCTCCTCCTGCAACGCCTTTTCAACGATATATCCGCTATTTACAAGGTCTATGGTTGAAACAACCTTTTCGCCCGAGGAGTAGGTATACTCACCCGAAACGCTAACGTATATCTGCGTATGCTGAGGTACAGCCGTGGTCTCGGAAAGCTCAATAGCCCAAAGCTGATGATTTTCGCCCATATTAGCGTTTTCAACATACTTTGCGCTTATTACGTGTACTTCGTCTCCGTAATTTCCGCTCAAGGTAGAAAGGAAGTGGAATTTAACCTCGGATATCTTATAATCCTCGGAATGAACGTAGACCTTCGCAGTCAACTGAACCGTACCTTTTTCGGTAAGAACAAGACTGTTGCTTCCGTGGCCTCTTCCGTCCATTGTTGCGGTTATGCTAACAGGATAAAATCCGCCGATCGCAAATTGAGGAAGCGCAAGGTTATAATTATTACCTGCCCCGTTATAATCGAAGGTGATATATCCCACACGTCCCTGATAGCTTACAGCCATAGAGTATTTTCCGCCGAGAACGCCCTTGAAATTATCTATGGTATAATTTCCGTTTTCGTCGGTAACTCCGCTATAAACACCGTGAGAGGTTGTTACCGTATAGTGTGTATTGCTTAAGGGGATATTTGCAATAGATTTATCAAAGAAATTCATATCAGCTCTCATGAGCTTACCCGAGATCGTTCCCGTATTAAGAGATATCTTTGTGCTTGCATCATTTACGTCAAGCTGATCTCCCTCGGCAAGGAATCTGACCGAGACGTTAGAGCTTGCCTCGCTTCCGTCAAGCTGATAATAGCATATATCGCCAAAATAATAGTTGTTATCAGAGCTCCAAACGGTGATATAACCGTCATCGGGATCTGCTATAAGCGGATAATAATCGCTAAGCTTATAATCCTTTCCGCTTAAAACAACGCCCGCCTCAAATTTAAGCTCTCCGTGTGGCTCTGCATCACCGTAGCTTACAAAAAGCTGATTAGCGTTCTCACTGAATACGCCTTGGAAGGTATAATATCCGTAGCTGTTGTCAAGGTATATTTTAGCGGTATCACCGTCATTACCTATCACGCCGTGAGCCATTATTTCTCCGCCCTCAAACATACGGTACTGATAGGATACTCCCGCAAAGCTATAACCGTTTTTACCCTCTCCCTTGAAAACCAAGGTCTCTCCCTTATAGGGATTAGATATATGGCTTTCGAGAGTTATTGAGCCGTTTGCGGAATTTTTTACCTCGATATCCGCTTCGATCTTTTCAAATACGGGGCGAATAGTAAAGGTTCTTACAGTTTTGCCCGATGCATCGGTAACGTCATAGCCCCATTTTGCATCATACCTATCCAAAAATGCCTGATCGAATTTAATATTAGCTGAGGACGAGGATATTACCTCACTTCTCTGCATTGTATTTCCGTTGAAGAACTGATATCCCACAAGACGCACGGGATATTTATCTACCGTGGTATAGGAAATTGAAATATTCGACTTAGCGGTATGCATTTTAAGAGTTTGCTGATTTTGGCTATCAACAAGAGTCGGCGCATACTCTATGCCCGCAAAATCGAGCGACTCGGGTTGCTCGATAAATACGTTATAAGTGCGCTTATTAAGCTTAAAGCCGTTGGGGGTATATGCGTTCCATCCACAGTTCAAAATACCTTTAAGATCGGAATTACAATAATAGATATACTGATATCCCATATTGTTATCGATATTGTAAACGAGATTTTGCAAGCTATTATTATCATTTGTGTATATCTTGGCATGTCCGCGATTCCATACGCCAAAGATAACGTCGCAATGTCCCCCCAACAATGTGAGGTCTGCTATATAAACCGAGCCCTCTACCGATTCAAAGCCGTTCAAATTATATAAATTTTTTGTTCTCAAGAACAAATATCCCTGCGATGCTCCGCCCTCGGTATTTAATTTATGTAAATTTGAGCCCGACAAAAATTCGGAATTACCGTCGGTTGAGCTCGAATCCTTAACGAAAAGATCATTACTGCTATCGCCCTTAATAACGACGTAATCATCGGTTTCGGTAACGTTATCTCTAACCCAAGCGGGAAAATCACTTATTTTCGGAGTGTCTTGTACAAAATAAGGCAAAGAATCATACTGCAATGGCAATGAGTCGAGCTCGGCGTCTGCGCCCTCCAAAAGAGCGCCCATATCATTTGAATCTCCGCTTATCAAAAGCGTAGAACTACCTACCGTGGAGCTATCTATAGAAACAAGTCTATACGTTCCCGAAAGCGCTAAAACCACCTGCTTTGACTGGAAAGGAGAAAAATCAACGTATCCTATGGGAGATTCGTTTCGAAGCAACAAAACAGACGTTCCTGTGGCAAGATCGCCGCTACGCTCAAGCTCAACCTGAGCAACGCCCGTTTCCTCGCTTGCCTCTATTCTCGTCTCGGTAAATTCGATATGTACCGTGGGAGGTTCCTCGTTATCTGCTATATCGCACAATATCTGTGAATTTTCAACAAGGTTGCCATCACTACCCAAAATAACAACTATAAAGCTTTCGCTATACTCGCTAACAGCATCATCGATAGGCTCTACGAATATATCGGCAAGAGCCTCGCCCGCGCCGAAGCCTACCTCGAATTCTGCTACTTTAGAATCCATTTGATCAAGCTGATAAAGCAAATCCGATGCATTTACGTCCTCGGTAAGTCCCTTTGCGGAATCTTGATCATAGGTAACCAACATCTCTGCGGCATTCACAGGAAGATTACTTGTAAGAACACCCTCATCACGGAATGCGCTGAATATCGATCTCGAGCCGTCCTTCTTTTTAATTTCATTTCCGTTATATTTTAAAATATAATCCTCACCGTAATCTGCACTATTATCGTAAACGGCAACGGTTATATTAAGAGGCTTTGAAACGTCTCCCGATCGAGTTATCGAAAGCTTCTCGCCCCCTCCGTTTTCTTGATACGTAGGCGCAACCTTATCAAATGACAAATTATTGTCTTTTGAGTAAACTATCTTTGGTGTTGATACCGAAAGATTAGTATCTCCCGGCTCTTTTACTAAAAGCCCCGAAAATATTGCGTAGCTATTTAACAAAAAGCAAATTACAACAACAAAACATATGATCGACTTTTTTATTACGTCTTTCATTACTTTCTCCCCTTTTTATATTAATTGTTACATATTTATATATAATACTACAATTATAATATATCACAAAACATCATACAAATCAATATAACAACCAAAAAAAGTAAAATAAAAAGACCTCGCAAGGCTTGTTTTTGCAAGATCTTTTTGTGTTTTTATGAAATTTTAAGCACAACGGCTATACCGTATGCTTTTTACTCTGCTATAAAATAAAAGGTTTTGCCGTATCTCTCCTTGGCATCGGCATTTATAACTATACCGCGCTTAAGCTCTTTACCGCTTATTATCTCATTTGTAGTGGTATTTTTATAGTTAAGATCGGCTCTTGCGGCACTCACCTTTAATTTGTGTGCTCTCCGCTTTCCGTCTTCCTCATTTTGGAGATAGGAGAGAAATATCTCATTTTTCTCGGCACTTATAAGATAATACGCATAGCAACCGTCGGTTAAAGGATTCTTTAATCTATAAAAATCACCGTTTAAAACAAGATTCTCATATTTTTTATATTCCTTTATCTGCGCAGTTATAGCATTTTTAGTGCTCTCGCTTGCCTTAAGAATATTAAACTCATATCCGAGGGGGCCGTTTATAGCCACGCGGAAGCTATAATCAAGCATTCTTGCATCCTCGCACTGACCGTGGCAGTTGGAAACGTGGCAGCTCATTGTTGACATAGGATATCCGTAGCTGCTGCCGTGCTGAATATAAACTCTATCCTTTGCCTCGGTATTATCACTCGTCCATATCTGCGTTGAATATTTCATCATTCCAAGATCGTATCTACCGCCGCCACCGCTACAATTCTCCAACACGGCATTTGGAAATCTCTTAACGAACCAATCGTAAAGCTCGTAAACGCCAAGCATATAGCGGAATTGTGTTTCTCCCTTTCGTTCTACGGGAAGATAGGGAGATATTGCGTGAGTGATATTTCTATTCATATCCCACTTAAAGTAGTCTATTTCCACTCCCGCAAAGCACTTATCAAGGCTATTTTTTAAATACTCGACAACCTCGGGATTTGCCATATCCAAAACGAGCTGATCTCTTGAAAGCAAGGGCGCTCTACTGGGGTCTCGCATTACCCAATCGGGGTGCGCACGGTAAAGATCGCTATCGGGATTTACCATCTCGGGCTCTATCCAAATACCGAATTTAATTCCCTTCGAGCGCACACGCTCAACAAATTTTCCAAGTCCGTCGGCAAAAAGCTCCTTTGTTGGAGCCCAGTCGCCAAGTCCCGCCTTATCGTTTCTGCGTGCGCCAAACCATCCGTCGTCCATAACAACGGTATCTATGCCAACCGAGAGAGCTCCGTCGGCAAAATCAAGCATTGTTTTCTCATCAATATCAAAATAAAAGGCTTCCCAAGAGTTTAAAACTATCGGGTGCGCTTTATCCTTTGGCAAAATTGCCGAGCGTACAAAGCTATGCATATTTCTTGACGCTCCGCCTATTCCTTTTGCGCTATAAGTCATTACTGCCTCGGGAGAACTAAAGCTTTCATTAGGCTTTAACAAATATGAGAAGCTCTCGTCGCCAAGTCCAACCATTACACGCAATCCGCTTTGTTCAAGCTCAATCTCATCCAAAAAGCTTCCGCTATAAACAAAATTAAATGCGTATGCATCACCCTTTTCCTCGGTTGCCTTTCTATCGGTTACCATAATAAAAGGGTTAAACTGATGCGAGGAAGCGCCTCTTCTGCTCGTTATACGGTGAACACCGCCGTATATTGGATTTCTTTGTGCTATACGCTCCTTTGCATATTTTCCGCGGAGCGATATCAAATCATAATCACCGTTCGGCAAATCAAGAGAAACACTCATTGCCTTGAGTATCTTTAAATCAAAGCTACCGTTATTTTTTAAGGTAAAATAACGTGAGATAACGTCGGTATCGTAAAACACCGTATAGTAAAGAACAAGCTCGCTTTGAGTTGCACTATCCTCGTACAAAAGCTCAAGAGTTTCACACACGCCCTCGGCATACGGCATTCCGACTATCTCTTTTCTTCCCTTGTAGGATTTTGCGCTCTTAAACGTGTAATCGGTTACGTCGGAGCCGCTTTTAAGATTCAAAACACGAAGCGCAGTTGCGCGAAGATCTCCATAACCAAAAAAGGACATCTCCTGCTGCAAATTATCGTTTGAGTAGCTCTTGCCCTCGCTTTTATAATACGGGGAGAACGGAACGCATTTGTCGGATACGTCAAAAATATTAGCTTTGGTCTTTTTACCGTAATATCTATGCACGGGAATCTTTTCATCAATTATACCTATTGCATAGACGGTGTTTTTTGTATTTATAATTATCTTATCCTTTGATATTTTTATAGACATAGCTGCCTCCCAATATTTTATATAAAAATTATATCATAATTTTGTGAAAAAAGCAATATCCCACGTAGCGGCTTTTTCCTTGACTAATATTCCTCGATATGGTATAATTAATTAATGATTTTTTTGGAGGATACTATGTTAAAAAGGATTTTATTGGTTTTACTTGCCATCTTTTTGATACTCGGATGCTGCTCTTGTTCAAGCAATAATTCAAACGAGACCGACACCGATGCACCAAGCACCGAGGCTACCGAGGAAACGGCGCCCGCAGACAGTATAATTATTTCGGGTGAAACACGATACAGAATCGTTTACCCCAAGGATGCGGACCCCGCCCCCGCAAAGAAGATATACAACAGATTAAAGGCTCTTGATAAGAACGCTACAACCGATGATTACTACGTTCTTACCACAGACGAAACGCCCGAGGACAATACTCCCGAAATTCTCGTTGGTTTTACCAACAGAGCGGCATCGGCAGAGGCTCAAGCAAAGCTTGCAACCTATCTCGATTTTTCAATAACTATTGCGCAGAATAAAATAGTTATCTCTGCCAACACCGATGAAAGGCTCAGTGAAGCTACCAAATATTTTTCAAGCGAGCTTACCAAAACGAAATCGGGTACAATCTACTACCCCACCAACAAGGACTACGTTGAGGCATACACACAGTATGAGCTTGACGCACTTAAGATAGGCGGCGTTGAGATAAAGCAATTCTCTATAATAATTTCCGCTACCGCAGCCGATGCCGAAAAGGCGGCTGCCTTAGAGCTTCAAGCTTGGCTTGCAGAAAAGGTTGGATTTATGATTCCCGTTAAGACCGACGCCGAAGAGGCATCTGCAAACGAGATAATAATTGGCAAGACCTTGCGTCCCGAGTGCTCGGAATTTACCGAGGAATTTGCAAACAACGTTTATTATTCTGCTACTCTTAGCGGAACAAAGCTTCTTCTCTTTGCAGGTGCAAACGGCTCTATTGCCTCTGCAATAAGCGCATTCAAGTCAAAGGCTGTCGAGCTCGGCGGCGAAATCAACGAGCTTAACGAGAGCAAAGCTCCCTCTGCAATAGATAACAAAAAGGCTATCTTCATTGGAAACTCCTTTATCTATTGGGGTGGATGCGTTAGCTACATTAAAAATGATGCAGAATTTGAAGAGCTCCGCGCCGCAGGCGGTGATACGGGATATTTCAATGAAATCTGCAAGGCAAACGGCGTAAGCGTTGACGTTTACAACTACACCTACGGTGGCAAGGATCTTACTTGGACCTATGAAAACATCTTAAAAAATAAAGATAAAGAATTTTTTGATTCCTTTGATTACGTATTTATTTCCGAGGCAGGTCAAAATTCCTCTTCATTTGTTGCGACCTTTGAAAAGATAGCAGGTCTATTCCCCAATGCCGAAGAGATAGTTTATCTTGCCCACGAGAATACCTTTAGAAGCAATGCGACTCATATTATAAACGCTCTTCCCGAGCTTTCGGAAAAGGGATACAAGATAGTTGCTTGGGGCGCACTTGTTAGCGACGTATACAACGGCAACGTTAGTGTTCCTGGCGCTACTCTTCAGTATAACAGAAACTCCTTTGTCAAGAACTCTACGGGAGAAATGCCTGAAAACGCATACGTTACCTCTCTTAATAATCAAGGCGACACACACCACCAAAATCCTTTAGCGGGATACATTACGGCGCAGATGTGCTTCTCGGCTATAACGGGTAGCCTTTGCGAGGGTCAGGCGTACGAATTCTGTTGGGATACGACGATAGCTCCTCAGTATGATTTACAAAACTTCCTTGAATGTCAGTACAACAACGGACAAACAAGCAACTTTATTGAGATATTCAACTCCCCCGAGGATATGAAGGGCTTGCAAATCCTTATGGATAAATATATGACAAAATACAATTAATCAATCATAAAAAAGAGAGAACGTTTCGGTGATAAATCCGATTTGTTCTCTCTTTTTTGTTTATATGGGTTTTGTCTTAACCCATTATTAATTTAGAATTTATCAATATGATTTTTTCTTTGCTTTCAACCCAATAATTGCAGATGTTATCAATGATATCATTCCAGAAAGCGCAAGGTAAAAATATACTCCGTTATTCTCACGCATAAGCACCAAAATAAAGGTTGGAAAGTCTGCTCCACCAATTATATCCTTATTCAAGGTTGAGATAATAGAAAGTATAATGGATAAACATATAAGAATACTACCTATGCAAAGCAAAATAATAGCAATACGTTTCTTATTCATATCTTGATTCTACCCCATACAAATCTATTCACTTGGTTTTTATTTATTAATACCGCAAAGAAAGCTTTTGAGCTTATCACTCTTAGGGTTGCTAAAGAGCTCTAAGGGATGACCCTGCTCCTCAATAACACCATCCGCCATAAAAATTACGTCGTCGGATACTTGGCGAGCAAATTCCATTTCGTGCGTTACAACTATCATTGTTCTGCCTCTTTCGCTAAGCTCACGAATAACCTTCAAAACCTCGCCCGTAAGCTCAGGGTCGAGAGCCGAGGTTGGCTCGTCAAAGCAAAGGATATCGGGTTGCATAGCAAGCGCGCGAGCAATAGCAACTCTCTGCTGCTGTCCGCCCGAAAGCTGACAAGGATAATTATTTATCTTCTCGGAAAGTCCTACCGTTTCAATAAGCTCAAGAGAATGCTGATGTATAGCCTCGGTTGCTTCTTTTACGTTTTTATAGGAGCTCTTTCCCTGCTTCATCAACTCCTTCTCGTGCAATATCGGTGCAAGCGATATATTATCAAGCACGTTATACTGCGGAAAAAGGTTGAAATTTTGGAACACCATTCCAAAATGCTTACAATTGTTTCGCATAGCGTTCTTCTTAAGCTTTTTATTCCAGCCGGCGTTATAGACCTCGTTACCGTTTATGCTAACGATGCCCTCATCGGCGCTCTCCAAAAAGTTTATGCAACGCAAAAGCGTAGTCTTTCCGCTTCCCGAAGAGCCTATTATTGAGAGAACGTTGCCCTCGTTAAGATCAAAGCTTATTCCCTTTAAAACATTGGTTCTACCAAAGCTCTTATTTATATTTCTAACTTCAAGTAATGCCATACCGTACCTCCTTAAGCCTTAAAATAGCTAAGCTTCTTTTCCAAATAACCGAACAAAAGCGTAAGTATTCCAACAAGCACAAGATAGAATACAGCAGTATAGAACAAAGGCCACATAAGACCGTAAGACGCAAATCTTTCAGCCGCCTTAATAAGCTCTATTACCATAACAACACGAGCGAGTGCGGTATCCTTTATAAGAGTTATTACCTCGTTAGACATAGGCGCCAAAATACGCTTTATTACCTGCAAAAGAATAACCTTGAAGAATACCTGCGATTTTGTCATTCCCAAGACCTGTCCCGCCTCGTACTGTCCCTTTGATATGCTCTCTATTCCGCCTCGATATATCTCGGAAAAATAGCACGCATAGTTTATTACGAAAGCTACGATAACCGCAACAAAGCGGTCCATAAGGGGAACTCCAAACAAAAATCCCGGAACGTAGAAAACTATTATTACCTGAAGCATAAGCGGCACGCCGCGGATTATCCAAACGAAAATTTTGGTTACTGCGGAGAGCGGCTTAAACTTTGACATTGAACCCAAAGAAATGACCAAACCTAAAGGAAGCGCCAACACAAGTGTCAGCGCAAATATCAGGCAGGTTTCTTTGAGGCCGCTAAGCAAGCTTAGCGTAACATCCCAAAAGCCCATTATAATTCCTTTATTTTAAAAAACTTAATTGATTTAATTAATATTCGATGTTCTCAGTAATCTTAAGAACGTTCTCAAAGCCGTACTTCTCAGCAAGCTCCATAAGCTTTCCGTTAGCCTCAAGCTCCTTGATTGCTGCGTTTACCTTCTCGGTAAGGTCGCTGCCCTTCTTAAAGCCGATAGCGTAAATCTCGGACTCGAGCTCGATTGCTTCAACGATTGCGAGGTCTGCATAGTCGTTCTGACCACAGATGTTCTGCGCAAGAATGATATCAACAACGATAAAATCAACAGCGCCTGCCTTTACCTCTCTGAATGCGTCGATCTGAGCAGTTGCGGCGAGAACCTTATCTGCATC
>JAZLCC010000143.1:0-16420 GCA_045614065.1 Eubacteriales bacterium
TTCATTCCCACTCAATAGTACCTATGGGCTTGGGTGTGAGGTCGAGCAATACTCTGTTTATTCCCTCCACCTCAGAAGTAATTCTGTTTGTTATTTTGTGAAGAACGTCGTAGGGTATCTCCTCGATGGTTGCGCTCATTCCATCAACGGTATTAACGGCACGAATAATTGCGGGCCAACCCTCGTATCTCTTGCCGTCACGAACGCCTACGCTCTTGAAATCGGGTACTGCTATAAAATACTGCCATACCTTTTCTGCAAGGCCGCAGTTATCAAACTCCTCACGCAAGATAGCATCTGCCTCACGAAGCGCATGGAGTCTATCTCGTGTGATAGCGCCAAGGCATCTTACGCCAAGACCGGGTCCGGGGAACGGCTGACGGTAAACCATTTCGTGAGGAAGTCCCAATGCTTCACCAACAACTCTTACCTCGTCCTTATACAAAAGCTTTACGGGCTCAACAAGCTCAAACTGCATGTCCTCGGGAAGTCCGCCAACGTTGTGGTGAGCCTTTACACCGTCGCTCTCTAATATATCGGGATAAATTGTGCCCTGAGCCAAGAAAGATATTCCCTCAAGCTTTCTTGCCTCTTCATCGAATATTTTTATAAACTCTCCGCCAATAATCTTTCTCTTCTTCTCGGGCTCGCTAATGCCCTTAAGAAGCTCAAGATAACGGTCTGTAGCGTCTATGTAGATAAGATTTGAATCAAGAGTTTTGCCGAAAACCTCGATAACCTGCTCGCTCTCGCCCTTGCGCATAAGTCCGTGATTTACGTGAACGCAGACAAGCTGTTTGCCTATTGCCTTAATAAGAAGCGCGGCAACTACCGAGCTATCTACTCCGCCCGAAAGAGCCAAAAGCACCTTTTTGTCGCCAACCTGCTCACGAACGAGCTTTATCTGCTCCTCGATAAATGCATTAGCAAGCTCAAAGCTATTGATTCTTTGCATTGATTCGGGTCTTTTATTCGTATCCATAATTTATCCCCCCTATGAAACGTAATAAAAATTATAGATTAATTTTATCACATTCTTCTCTCCTATTCAAGTATTTTTTAAAAACTTTTTTTGCATATTTTGCTATAATCTTTTTTTGATTCGAATATAGCTCCTCAACAAAAGCCCGCTTTTATCATTTACTAAAAGCGAGGTCTTAAAAAGGCTAAAAATTTCCTACGTCTATTTTTTACCTCGGTGTTTAAAAATTAACATTTTGAGGCAAAAATATTATCGCAAGGAAAAAACTTTAAAGACTTACTCGGAAGAAAAGAGAGGAAAAGAAATGAATATAAAAAGAGGAGATATCTACTACGCAGATCTCAGCCCCGTAGTAGGATCGGAGCAAGGGGGACTTCGCCCCGTTCTTATAATACAAAACGATATAGGCAACCGTTACAGTCCAACCGTTATAGCAGCGGCTATAACCTCACGTATGGGAAAAAACCGCTTGCCCACACATATCGATATACACGCCGACCGCGTAGGCCTTGCCAAGGATTCGGTTATTCTGCTCGAGCAGATACGCACACTTGACAAGCGCCGCCTTAAGGAGAAAATGGGAAGGCTTGACGACGAAACAATGCAAACCGTAAACACCGCTATTGCCGTAAGCTTTGGAATTGGCGCCGTTGCATCAAGCAATAGCGGCGCAGAGGGATAAAATACTCAAAAAGTCTTGAAAAGCTCTAAAAAATCTGCTATAATTTTATAAAAGGATTTTTGTGAGGTTTTTATGATTTTTAAGAAGAATTATACAACTCGTTGGCACGATACCGACGCAAGCAGAGTTGTGCGTCCAACGCAGCTGCTTGTTTTTATGCAGGAGACGTCAAATCATCATATCAAATCGCTTGGAACAGACCTTGACGTTCTTCACGAAAGAGACGGTCTCGGTTTTATTTTGAGCAAAACCCGAATTGCAATATATAAGCCGCTTTACGCATTTGAGGATATAACGGTTGAGACCTTTACCGCTCCGAGCCGTGGATTTTCCTTTAACAGATTTTTCCGCATTTTGCGAGGCGATGAGCTTATTGCGGCGGCTGACACGACCTGGGCGCTTGTATCCTTAAAAAGCAAGGAGCTTTGCCGAGTTGAGGATTTCGACTTTAAATTCGAGCACGAAGAGCCTATCGATATAGGCATTCCCGCCCGATTCAGAGTTCCCAAGACCGAGCTTTTAGAGCTTATCGGCGAGCGCAAGATCGTTTACTCAGATCTTGACTACAATATGCATATGAACAACACTCGCTACGCAGATATGCTTTGCGATTTTATGCCCTATGAGGACGTCTCGAAGATAAAGGGTATTTCGCTTTCCTATCTTCATGAGGCGGCGTTTGGTGATACCGTTAAGGTCTACCGTACGCAAAGCGATAACAAATTCGATTTTCGCACGGTGAACGAAAACGGCGTTGTTTGTCTTGAAGCAGAGATCATAATATGATATATATCGCGCAATACGAGCGTTTTCCTACGTTCTGTTGCGCGATTTTCACTATTTTGGAGCAATTATTAAAATGTTTACAAATAGTCTATTGCATTTTTCTCTAAAATGATATATTATAATATGAATGATTGTTTTTGAGGAGGCTTTTTATGTTTGGATACGTACGAACCGTAAATGCCGAATTAAAGGTCAAGGAGCACGATCTCTACAAGGCAACCTATTGCGGACTTTGCCGCTCAATGGGTAAATGCACAGGTCAATGCTCGCGAATGACGCTCAATTACGATTTTGTTTTTCTTTCACTCGTCAGATACGCAATATCCCCCTGCGAGGTAAAATTCAAGGGCAGACGTTGCTTGGCACATCCGTTTTTCAAGCGTGATTCTATGGAGCAAAACGAAATTCTTGATTACTCCGCAAAGGCATCGGCAATACTTAACTATCAAAAGATTCTCGACGATCTTAACGATGAAAAGGGAGCAAAAAAGCTCCGTGCTATTCTGCTCCGCCCCTTTGTTGCTCATTCAAGAAAAAAGGCTTTAAAGAAAGACCCCTCGCTCGTTTTGCTTGACGAAACGGTAGCAAAAAAGCTATCCGAGCTTAGCGCTATTGAGAAAAGTGAATCGGTAGGCGTTGATGCCCCCGCCGCTTGCTTTGGCGATATACTCGGTGAGATAATGTCCTTTGGCTTTGAGGGAACCGACTGTCGAATTGCATTTGAGCTTGGTAGACACGTCGGTGCGTGGATATATGTTGCCGATGCGCTTGACGATATGCGTGAGGATGCAAAAAAGGGTCGCTACAACCCATTTTTAAAGCTTTACGGCGGAAGAATACCAAACGAGGCAGAGCTTTCACTCATTTTTGACGCTACAAAGAATAATCTTCTCTCGGCAGAGGGTGCGTTTGATCTTATTGATATTGACGATGAGGCAATAAAAAACATACTCTCGAACGTGCTCTACCTTGGAATCCCCAACAAAACCGCAGAAATAATAAAATCATACGAAGATAAAAATCATCCGAAAGGAAAAGATAAATGACAGATCCATACAAGGTTTTAGGCGTTTCTCCCGACGCCTCGGACGACGAAGTTAAAAAAGCATACCGCGCCCTTGCAAGAAAATATCACCCCGACAAATATCGTGAAAGCGATCTTGCCGACCTTGCAAGTGAGAAGATGAAAGAGGTCAACGCGGCTTATGAGGAGATTCAAAATATGCGTAAAAACGGCGGCGCAAATCAAAGCCGCGGCACGGGCTCCTCTCAGGGTAGCTACAATTACGCAAACGCAGGCTCAAAAAATCCTCTTTACAATGAAATACGCCAATATATCAATAACGGAAATATAGCGGCGGCAGAAGCAAAGCTTATGTCGGTGCACGAGGGCGACCGAGTTGCCGAGTGGAACTTCCTTTACGGTGTTCTTCTTATCAAAAAGGGTCAGTACGTTGATGCTCAAAGATACGTTGACATTGCTTGCTCAATGGATCCCTACAACCGTGAATACCGTGCCGCAAAGGAACAGCTTCACCGTCAGGCAAACGGCTACGGCGGTGGATACCAGACCACACGTAGCGGCGGATGCTCCTGCTGTGATATCTGCGCAGGTCTTATGTGCATGGACTGCCTTTGCAGCTGCATGGGTTGCCGTTAAGCTATGAAAAAGCGCAACACAAACACAAAGCAAAGCATAAAGCAGCTAACCGTTTGCTCAATGCTCGTAGCACTTGGAGTTATATTCCTCGGAATAGGCTCACTCTTAGAGGTGCTTGACATTTCTATGGCAGTAATAGCCTCGCTTTGCGTAATTATCGCCGTTATCGAATACGGCAAGAGTGCGCCGTGGCTGGTTTATGCCGCAACGTCGGTGTTATCCTTTATATTGCTTATGTACAATCCGCTACCCGCAATCTTCTTTTCCCTCTTCTTCGGATTTTATCCGATACTTAAGGAAAAGCTTGAAAGAAAGCCTAAGGTTATATCTTGGCTCTTAAAGGAGATAATATTCAACGTATGCCTTGCGGTTATATTGCTGATATATTTTCTACTCTTTACACCCACGTCAAGCTATAATATTCCCTTGCCGTGGCTCATTGTCTTGGCTATCCTTCTTTGTGAGGGGGTATTCATACTTTACGATATTGCTCTCACCCGAATGATAACCTTCTACGTAATAAAATTACGGCATAGATTTAAATTTAAATAAACAAAAAACGCTTGGCAAATTGAAGTGCCAAGCGTTTTTATATCTTATAAACAATATAATTTTATAGCAAGTCTATTATGGAATGAGAGCCCAAAAGTAAATAAGCAAGCGGAATTGGCGCACACGATAACGTATAAGCACCGAGTATAAGCGAAGCTATAGGCTTAGGACTCGATCTTTTAAAGGCTCTTATGGCAATTATCGAAAACACTACCGAAAGTATAAGTAAGATGTATCCAAGTATCAAGGTAATGTACAGTTCTAATTTATCCATACCCAATCCACTAAGTCCCTCGTAAAAGAAATGGGCGTCAAACGCGCACATAATAAAGCTGAAAAAACCATGTACCATAGCTCCGTATCCGCAAGCTACCGCCGCAATTCCTTGAGCAAGCCCCGCCTTTCGCGATCTTGAAGCATCTTCGTTGAAAGTCATTTTTTCGTCTCCTTTATTTATCATCTTTTAATTCTCACAAGCCTGTCAAGAGCCGAGGAAAGAGATGCGCAGAGTGCGTCAACGTCCTCTTTGGTGTTATACTCCGAAAGGCTTATGCGAAGCGAGGAATCGGCATCACTTGGAGTAAGTCCAAAGGCAATAAGAGTTCCGCTCGGAGTTTTTGAATGAGCCGAGCACGCAGAGCCGCTCGACACGAAAACGCCGTCTGCCGAAAGGAAATGGAGCATTGTTTCGCTTTTAATATTAGGAATAGTTACGTTAATAATATGATGAGCGTAAGCGCCCTGCGGACGGTTTATTCTTATTCCGAGAGCACTTATCTTATCGCAAGCATAGGAATAAAGCTCCTCAAAATGCGCTCTGTTTTGCGCCGCTCTGCCCTTTATATCGGCAACGGATGCGCCAAACGCCGCAATTCCTATTGTATTTTCCGTTCCCGATCTCCATCCGTTTTCCTGACCTCCGCCAAGCAAAAAGGGAGAAATCTTTCTCTTTTTAAGCATATCGGCAGAGATATACAATGCGCCAACTCCCTTGGGAGCGTGAAGCTTGTGTCCGCTCACCGTAACGAGGTCGGCTTTAAGCGAGGATACGGTAAACGGAACCTTCATAAAGCCCTGAACGGCATCACAATGCGTTATTGCCTCGGGATATTTTGCCTTTATTTTTGCAAACGCCTCGGCTACCGAATAAATAGCGCCCGTCTCGTTATTTACAAGCATAATGCTCGCAAGAAATATCTTTTTATCAAGCGCACTATCAAGCGCCGACATATCGAGGACACCGTTTTTAGTGGGTATCGTTACTATTTCGAAGCCCTCTTTTTTTAATTGCTCAAGGTTCTTATGCACCGAGGGATGCTCGGAGTCGGTTGTTATTATGCGTGTTGCCTCTCTGCGCTCCTTAGCGTGTGCCGAGCCCAAAAGCGCCAAAGCCGTTGCCTCGGTTCCACAAGAGGTAAACACAAGCTCACCCTCTCTTGCGCGTACTCCGAGAGCCGAAAGAATGCTCTCTCTCGCCTCGCGCACAAGCTTTTCTGCGCTCTGCCCCATTGAGTGGAGCGATGAGGGGTTGCCGTATATTTTCATTGCCTCGTTTATCTTTGCGCAAGCCGCATCCGATAAGGGAGTGGTTGCACTGTTATCAAGATATATTTCTCTTTTCATTTTGACGATCTCTTGTTAACGGAATCTAAAAGTATGAAGTATGACCTCTACGTCGGAAAGATGCGCGTCGTATGCATCTGCTCTTGCCGTGTAGGTTATGGAATAAGCAAAGCCATTATAAATAATTACGGTCTGCATAATTTTATATTCACTGCCGCCGTAAACCGCCTTGTACTCATAGGAGAGCGCATCACGGCCTGCAACGACACGGCTCTTGGGCTCGCCCAAAAGCTCATAGCCTGCAATATTCTTCTTATACTCTATCTCACACTCGTTAAAATACTGCTCTGCGGTTATATCAACACTCGGAGAATAGCAGGTAACGGTTACGTTAGGCTTTCCGCTCTCCGGATAATACGCATAGGTAAGCTTATCGCTAAGATCGGTTACCCAAGATTTTGGAACGTAGCAAGCGTACTGAACTCCGTCGTCCGATGCCTTTTTCATTCCCTCGGGAGTATACTTATCAATGACCTCGTCATTCGCCACCTTCTTCTCGGTAAGAACAAATGCGCTTCTGATAGTCTCAAACTCGGTAAGGTATTCCTCGCTGTAAAATGCCGATGCAATATAGAAGCTCAAAACAATAACGTCCTCGCCGTAAAAGGTGTAGTACTGAATTACGGTGGTTTTGTTCTCCTCCAATCCGCCATAGTAATAGGAATACTCATAGCGGAAAGCACTGTTTCCGCCCAAGGAAGCGGCGGTTATAGGCTTTTCGGAATGCAAATATCCGCTCAAGGTAGTTTTGTTATTCTCAGAAATGCCATCAACGTACGCCTCAATTCCTGCGTTACGCGTAGCCTCGTCGCAATAATAATATCTGGCGCTTGCAAGAATACTCTTATCGAGCGAGAGATATGCCGAGGATATGCCCGAATCACAATTATCTACCCAACCGTTTGGAACGTAAAACATAAAGGGCTCGCCCTCTAAGGTTGCAGAAACCATTCCGTCGGGAACGTCTCCGTTTTTATCACACGCCGCAAATATCGGCAATAGCATTAAAGCGCAAATAATAAGCGCAAAAATTCTTTTTGTCATTTATCTATTCCTCTTATTTTTTTATATCCCTATTATGATATCAAAAAGCTTTAAGCTTTTCAATGCAGAAATTGTTAATTTTTAAAGCTTATTTACCAATTCCTTAAAATATCTGCCTCTTTCGGCAAAATTTTTAAAGCGGTCAAAGCTTGCGCTTGCGGGAGAAAGCAACACGCATCCGCCCTTTTTGCCAAGCGCACTAGCCTTCAACACGGCGTCCTCAAAGCTCTCTGCTTTGACAACCGTGAGAGAGCTGTTTTCAAAATCACTATTTTCAAGCAAGGCACGCTCAATCTTTTCTGCTGTAGCACCAGTAAGCACCACTGCGCGGGCACGCTTGATAAGTGCTTCGGCAAGCGGAGCGTAATCGAGATTTTTATCATATCCACCGCAAATAACAACTATATCCTCGCCGTCAAGTGCAGAAAGAGCCGCCGCAGTGCGTGTTGGCGAGGAGTCTATTGAGCTATTGTAATAACGCACGTCCGAAAGAGTGCGAATAAGCTCAAGTCGGTGCTCAACGCCAAAAAAGCTACGAGCAACGCTCTTATAGACCGAGGGCTCCACGTAACCGTAGGTGAGCGCTATTGCAGTCATATAATTTTCAACGTTATGCATTCCGGGTATCATTATATCCTCAAGCAAAAGCAAGGGCGTAACGGTCATTCCATCATTTACCGAGATAGCACCGTTATCTATGCAAAAGAGCTTTGCGTTGTTTTTCATATCGCCTATTACATTTAAGTAATCGGAATTTTTTGAGGAGAAGAAAAACACCTCTCTCTCTCCCTCGTTTAAAATCTTCATTCCAAAATCAAGGGTTTGCTTGCAATCGGCATTAACAACGAGTCGCTTTGTTTCCTTGCCGACAATGTTATATTTTGCCTCGGCATATTCGCTCTCGCTTACGTGCCAATCCATATGGTTTGGCGATATATTCGTAATAGCGGCATTCAACGGAGTCGACGACATATTCATAAGCTGGAAGCTTGAAAGCTCGAGCACTGTATAATCCTCTTTTGCCATTTCGGCACACTTATCAAGAAGAGGGGTTCCTATATTTCCGCCAACAAAGGTTCTTCCCTTTTCTGCAAGGAATTTGCCCGTGAGCGTTGTTGTGGTAGTCTTTCCGTCGCTACCCGTTATTGCAAACGTGGTTGCGGGCGTGTACTGCAAAAGCTTTTCAATCTCCGAGGTGAGCAAGGCCTTATTTGAAACAGCGTTCTTAATACCGTCTATATCGGGGCGAATACCCGGTGAACGGAAAATAACGTCGGCATCGATCTCATCAAATCCGTGAACAAAACGAATACCGTTATTCAAAAGCGCGCGCGCCTCATCCGAAAGCTCGGAGATCGACCTTTGGTCGTAAACGGTAATTGAAGCGCACTCACCCTCGCAAGCAAGCATTTTGGTAAGTGGAATGTTGGATACGCCAAGACCTAAAATTGCAATTTTCTTTCCTCTAACGTCATTGAGTAAATCTTTATATATCATAGCACCGTGTCCTTAAAAATTATATATATTTATTATATATTTTTATTTTTAATATTGCAATACCTTATAGACAAAAATTTTCAAAAAAAGCCTTTTCAAAAGCGAAAAAATTTGTTATAATATATTGATTGTATTTATTTTAATCAGAATATTAGATTACTGTTTGGAGGAAATATGGCAAAGAAAACCAACGCGCCCGCGCAATATAACGATCAAAGCATAAAATCGCTTAAAGGCGCAGACCGCGTTCGTAAGCGCCCTGCCGTTATATTCGGCTCGGACGGTCTTGAGGGATGCGAGCATTCCTTCTTCGAGATACTCTCGAACTCGGTTGACGAAGCACGCGAGGGTCATGGAAGTGAGATAACCGTTACCGCTTACAACGATCTTTCTATATCGGTAAACGATAAAGGACGCGGTGTGCCCCTCGGCTACAACGAGAGTGAGGGCAGATGGAACTGGGATCTTATATACTGCGAGCTTTACGCAGGCGGAAAATATGATAATAACAACGAAGGCTCGGCGTACGAATTTTCGCTCGGTCTTAACGGTCTCGGAGCTTGTGCAACTCAGTACAGCTCGGAATATATGGAGGTATACTCCTATGACGGCACAAATGAATCAAAGATAACCTTTAAAAAAGGTAACGTTGCAAGCGAGCTTGAGGTTCGCCCTCTTGAAAAAAAGGAGATTAGAACAGGTACGTTTGTTCGTTGGCGCCCCGACCTTGAGGTATTTACCGACATAAGAATTCCCCGTGAGTTCTTTGTTGATACGATGAAGCGTCAGTCGGTGGTAAACGCAGGCATAACCTTTGTGCTTAAATATCAAGAGAGCGACGGAAAATTTACCGAGTACAAATTCCTTTATGAAAACGGAATTTCCGATTATATCACCGAGCTTGTAGGCGATACAAGCATGACTCAGCCCGTGCTTTGGCACCTTGAAACTCAGGGTCGCGACCGTGCGGATAAAAAGGAATATAAGCTCAAGGCAGACGTTGCTTTCTGTGTTTCCAACACAGTAAACGCCCTTGAATACTACCACTGCTCAAGCTTTTTGGAGCACGGCGGCTCGCCCGATAAGGCGGTTAAGGTAGCATTTGTTTATGCGCTTGATAAGTATATAAAAAATGCGGGAAAGTATAACAAGAACGAATCAAAGATAACCTTTGTTGACATATCAGACTGTCTCTTGCTTGTTTCCAACAGCATCTCGACCGCTACGTCCTATGCTAACCAGACCAAAAAGGCAATAACCAACGAGTTTATATACGAGGCGATGACAGATTTTCTCAAGACCAATCTTGAGATATACTTTATTGAAAATCCCACCGCCGCAGAGGTTTTTGCAAATCAGGTTTTGGTAAATAAGCGAAGCCGTGAGAATGCGGAAAGTACCCGTCTTACAATAAAGAAAAAGCTTACGGGAACACTTGATATTGCAAATAGAGTTGAAAAGTTTGTAAACTGCCGTTCCAAGGACCCCGCAATACGCGAGCTTTATATAGTTGAGGGAGATTCGGCGCTTACGTCCTGTAAGCTCGGCAGAAATGCAGAGTATCAGGCTATAATTCCCGTTCGAGGAAAGACGCTCAACTGTATGAAGAGCAGCTATGAGAAGATATTCAAAAGCGAAATTATTACCGACCTCTTGCGTGTTATAGGATGCGGAGTTGAGCTTAACGGCAAGGTAAAAACCGATATTGCTCCCTTTGATATAAATATGCTCCGTTGGTCAAAGATAATTATTTGTACCGATGCGGACGAGGACGGATTCCAGATCAGAACGCTCTTGCTTACGATGTTCTACCGTTTGCTCCCCACTCTTTTAAAGGAGCATAAGGTATTTATTGCGGAATCTCCCCTCTTTGAGATAACAGCAAAGGATCAGATATATTTTGCATACAACGAGTTTGAAAAGGCGGATATTATAAAGCAGCTCGGAAACCAAAAATATACGCTCCAGCGCTCCAAGGGACTTGGTGAAAACGAGCCCGAAATGATGTGGCAAACAACAATGAATCCCGAGACACGCCGTCTTATATCGGTAACCCCCGCAGATGCGGCACTCACCGAGCAGATATTTGATACCTTGATGGGCGATAATCTCCCTGCGAGAAAGACCTTTATTGCCGAGCACGGCAGCGAATATCTTAAGGATGCGGATATATAATGCTTGCAGCACAAGCTTATAACGTTTAAAGCAAAAGGCTATTTCAAAATTGTATTTGAGATAGCCTTTTCAAATTAAAATATATATTTCATAACAAATCTAATATATTTTTTGAAAAATATTCAAAAAAGGTATTGCTTTTTTAAAATAAGTGTGATATAATATTAAAGTCGATTTGGAGAGATGGCTGAGCTGGTCTAAGGCGCACGACTGGAAATCGTGTGAACGCTAATACCGTTCCGAGGGTTCGAATCCCTCTCTCTCCGCCAAAGCAAGACGGGACGCCAAAAGGCGTCGTGTTTTTGCTTTGCTGAGAATATAAATGGGATTCGAACGCAGTGAACAAAACAACCCAGTGAGTTGTTTTGTGAACGGTGACCGAAGATTTTTGCACGACGTAACAAAAAAATAATATCCGAAACGTCGGGCAAAAAGAAATCAAATTGATATAGACATGTATGTTTACGATTCAAAGGAAGCCGAATCTTAATGCTTTTAAAAGTTTTCTTTATTTCTCCAACACATCTTGTCTTTTTACAAAATTCGTGGTATAATGAGCGTAACATATTTTTAAAGGAGATTTACATTATGTACAACAATATTGGTGAAAAAATTAAGGGATTAGCCTTTGGAACATTTCTGTTTGAGGCTATCGGTTCATTTATTACGGGAATAGTATTAACCACTATCGGTCTGTTTGACGGTGATACCACTCTTTTACTTTCGGGCTTTCTTACCTCGCTTCTCGGCCCTGTTGTTGCTTGGGTGTCCTCTTGGCTTCTTTACGGATTTGGTCAATTGATCTCCAACACCGATGATATCGTTTATATGATGAGAAGCAATGGAGATATTGTTGAAACCAAGAAGACAATCAAGACCAAAACCGAAATTAGAGAGCCCGAAAAGGCACCCGAAGCATCTACCCCCACCTCTTCACTCTACAAAACAGCGCCTCAAAGCAGCGCTCCTCAGCCAACTGCATTCCAAAGTAACTCGCAAAACGGCAAGCCCTGCCCTTACTGCAAAACTATCATAAGCTCTAAGGTTTGTCCCAAGTGTCGCAAGGAAAACAATTTGTTTTAAGACATAATAAAAAACGCTTTCGCAGCTTTTGCGCGAAAGCGTTTTTATTTTATCCCTTATTTAGGACTATAAACAAACTTTTGATAGGTAGTTGAATCGTTATTTCTCGAGGATTGAATACTCGGATTGATTATGATTCCGCTACCGCCGGGAGTTCCGGGCTTAAACTGATTCGAGGACTGCTGATTGCTTGAGCTTCCGCTCTGATTTCCGCCCTCTTGATTTTCTCCCTCGCTACCCTCGGGAGCGTTAGGAGCTACAGGAGCTTCCTCCTCGGTCTCATCAATGAAATACAAATAATGATTCTCGGTTCCCGAGCCGCCATCCTTTACGTTGCTCATGCTAACCGTAGTATCGGAAATTATCGAGTTGAACTCACCCGTGCACATAAATCCTATCTGATAAGAGCAAGCTGCCCACCAGTACATATAGCACATATCAAAATAAGATCTTGTGTGCGAATCGATCTTAAAGCCTATCGAGAACTGGTCGCTATAGCAAATACTATATCTATTACCTGTGCTCTGATCATGGAATCCTATCGTTTGAAGATTATTCGTTCCCGAGAAGAGGGGGTGAATGTTTATAAGAACGTTATCGCCACCCGTAAGATGTACTCCTACGCGAACACGATAAATTCTCATATTCATAAAGCTATTGTTTGTTCCCTCTATAAGCATACCCTTGGTATTATTGGTATTCACGCCCGTTACGTTTACGTTTTCTATATCGCAATATGCGGAATTAGGCTTTAAATGTATGCCTATCTTTGCATCCTTGATTGCAATATTATTTATGAAAAGTCTACCGCCGCCGTAAACCTCGATTGCGGCACCCTTACCCGAAACGTCAAATATTCCGCCCATAATATAATCGGAATGATCTCCGATTTGAGTCTTTGCAGATTCTGCAGTGCCGTACTGAACAAGCGCAGTGCAATCCGCTTTCCACTCTTCACTCGGAGTAAAGTTTGCGTAATTCGAAAGTCTAAATGATACGCTCTTTTCGGGATCACTCGGAATAACTACGGTTTTGGAAAGCGCATACTTTCCATCGGGGAAATATATAGTTGTGTTTGGATTTTCGTCTACTGCCTTTTGAATTATCTCAGACATATCGGTGATATCGGGATTAGCGTTTATAACGTCGGTTATAAGAACGTAATCCTCACCAAGTCCGTTTGCGCTGACCAATGGGTCCATCGAGCTCAACATCGAAGCCGAAACGCACTCACCCTTGCCTGCATCCTCTAAAAGATATTTTCCCATAACGTCATCGAGATTGGTTATAGGATCAATGGGAAGATCGGTTACGGGAACGTCCGCAAGCTCTACTCTATACTTGTTAAGAAGAATTCCCTTGCTTGTTTTAACCGAGAAAACCGCAACCTTCATAGTCTCTACGGGCTCGGTCTCAACAACGTCGGTAGCCTCGGTATTTTTCTCTTTGTTTGACTGATTAGTGCAGGATGCCACACAGAAAAGCATTACAAAGCACAAAAGCATTGCAACAAGGCGGAATAATATATTTTTCTTATTTTTCATATCTTCCTCCTTATCCCGAAACCTTAGAGTTCACGGTAATGCTCTCGTGATTAGTATCATCACAAAGCTCCTCGTTGACGATAATATCAAGGAGAGTTCCTCTCTTTGTTCCACCCGACTTCAAAATCGAATTCTTGGTGCTTGCGTCATAGAAGCTTATAATTCCGTTAGAGCAACGAGCGCTAAAGGAATCGTTTGCGGCAAAGGCTATTTGATCTCCCCTTGCCTCTGTCCAACGAATCGAGAAGTCCTTAACTATCGGAGAGCTGCTAAGCAAAAATCCTGTTTCCATATTCTCTACAGAGCAGGAATACATCCAAGAGCTTCCGTTTGATTTAATACCAATGCTTCCCTTGTAGGTGGTGCTTGAAAGCTGATCGCTATCAAGCTTTACCGAAATGCCTCTATAGAAGTTACCGCCTCTGTTATCGACGCCGATCTTTACGTTGGAAATTCTTATATCAACAAAGTTATTGTCGAGACCCTCGGCAAGAATACCTGTTGAATATCCGCCTGCTCCGATAATATCGATATCCTCGATATCCATATCGGACGAGCTGTTGTTAACACCCGTGGGAACGTAAATTCCAACGGTTGTATTGATTATCTTTACCTTACTTACAAGCGACTCACGTCCGCTTTCAAGCGAAATTCCCTTTGCCTTTCCGTTTCCGTCAAGGATACCGCCTATGAAATAATAGTTACTACCCGGGGTTGTGATATCGTTTTTAGCCTCTGCTCCACCAAGCTTGATAAGAGCGTCTCCACCCGTCCAGTTATCGCTTGCCTTGATAACCGCATGGTCGGAAAGATAGAAGGACGTGCTTGAAGCCGCAGCTGCAGAGGTCTGCAAGGGCTTTGAAATAATATACTCGCCATCAGGGAAATAGATGGTTCTATACTTATTATCATCAATAAGCTTTTGGAGCGCCGCATAAACGTCGATGCCCAAATTAGGCTTAATGAACTGGCTTACGTCGATAAATTTATTTCTCGTCTTTCCTATTTCCGAAACATCAAGAGAGCTTGAGGGCTTTCTTCCCGAAACCTTACCCTTATACGCATAATCGCCGGCATAAAGCTGAACGGTTGCATATTTACCAACAACCTCGTTGGTTTTTGTTATCATAGTTGCAGAAGCCGCTTTTTTGCTTATGGTCTTCATTGCAATGTCTTCTTTGGTTATCTTTGTAGCGTACTCTACGTCTTTAGTAAAAACAACTACTTCTATGGTTTCGGAGTCTGCTCCGTCTCCATTTGCCGCATCGCTTGCAGCGCAGGATGCCACCGTAAGAAGCATAAGAAGCGAGAGCGCTACCGATGCTACTCGAATAAATATCTTTTTAAATTTCATCTGTGCTCTGCCTCCTTACTTGATAGTAACCACCGTTCCCGCAAGCGCCAACTTGTAATCCTCGTTGTCGCAAAGCTCGGGATCAAATACGGGAGCCTTTATAATTCCGCTTCCACGGCTTACGCAATCAAGATATGCGTTTACACTCGTTTCGTCAAAGAATCGAACCGTTGAAGCAGTTATTACCGAATTGAACACACCGTCTGCAAGGAACGCCGTCTGCGCGGTCATTTCAGCGCTCGTCCAATAAGCGTTGCACGCCTCGTAAATATTCTCTGCGCCGTCCTTAATAAAATATGCCTTTGCAAAATTCTCTGCGGTGCAAAGCTCAAAAACGTTCTTATTACCCTGCTCATAGAAGCCAACGGAGTCGAGCGACTTTAAGGAATGCGATACCGAAATATTGCGGAAATCGTTAAATTCGCCGCTATTCTTAACGCCTACCAAAACGTTTGCCATATTTATGGTCATAAATACGCTCTTTGAGCTCTCGTTCAAAATTCCAACTGCGTTTGCAATGCTACCACCGTTTACAGTAATACCCTCTACGTCAAGAGCGCTTGCGGTAGATTTTACGTGCATAGCGGTTTCAAAATTCTGAAGAGTTACGTTGCTAATAAAGGTGCTTGTAGCATTTTCAACCGAAATACCAACCTTTGCAAATCCTGCGCCGTCGATAATTCCACCCATCAAGGTATTCTCCGCTCTTGCAGAATTAGATGCAGATTTACCGCCTATCGATATCATAGCGCTGTCCCCGCTCCAATCGCTTGCGGCTTTAATCTTTGCGTGGTTGGAAAGTCTTACGGATGCCGACTTATCAGCCTCGCTTGAAAGATATATCGTTGAAGAAATGGTGTACTCACCGTCGTTAAAATATATCATTCTGTTAGGATGATTGTCTATAAGCGCTTGAAGCTCTGCAGTTATATCTCTTGTATGCGCATCCTCGATCTCATCACTCACAACTATATAAGTAAGCGTGCTTTCGTCTCTCGGAGGCTTTTCGCTTGTGAGCATACGCTCAAAAACGTACTCTCCCTTAACCATATCAATAGTTGCGTACTTACCGACGATAGCGTCTATCGAATCGATAGCGCCCTCGGGTATTGCCGAGATAGGAACCTCGCAAAGCTCAAGATTTTCACTCGAGATCTGCTTTCCTGTAAGAACGCCGTTTTTAACACGAACTACACTCTTGCACTCCTCGGTCTCTCCGCCTGCGCCGTTTGCATTTTGGCAGGACGTAAGAGCAAAAGCCGATAAAAGCATAAGCGCACAAAGCATCATAGCTATTACCGCATAAAATCCTTTAAAGAATTTTCTTTTTTTCATAAATACCTCTGTATATACTTTTTCAAAATTATACACAAATATTATACCATACCATTGAGAAAATTGTGTGAACAATTTGAAAGGCAGGCGACAAAAATCACCT